>JALHSW010000404.1 GCA_022865365.1 Acidimicrobiia bacterium
CGACGCGATCCTGACGATCCTGGTCGAGGACGGCCGCGATGTCCGCACCTTCGCCCGTCCTGGGCGCCACGTCACTGCGGCACTCGCGCAGCTCCTCGAAGCGCGCGATGCGGTCTGCATCATCACCGGCTGTGGCCGAGCAGCGCGCCTCGAAGGCGACCACCACCGGCCCGTTTCAGCCGGCGGGGACTCCGATGGCGAGAACCTGCACGGGCTCTGCCGTCACCACCACCGGCTCAAGTCGAAGGGCTGGGAGCTTGTGGCCCATCCCGACGACACGTGGACCCTCGAGCCGCCGGAACCCGCAGCACGCGAAGTGAGCGATCGACAACCCGACGCGGCGTGAGGCCGCTCTCGGGCACTCAGGCGGTGAGGTAGCGGTCGATGACCGCGTGCATGTGCAGCACGTTGCCCTCCTGGCGGGGATTGCACCGCAGCCCAACGCAGCCCCGCGACTTCATCCCGGCCTGGACACCCGCCATGTTGGCGTAATCCTGGTTGGTGATGAGTCCCCAGTCCCGTGCCTCCCAGTCGGGGAACCAGCGTCGCTCGGGCATCACCCAGTCGCGATCCGGGCGCGGCCACTCGAGGACCCACGTGTCCTTGATCGTCCGATCCGGGTTGAGTCCGTCGGGTCGGACGCGGAAGAGGATCGCGCTCCCCGGGTAGATCGGGCCCACGAGGTTGGGGAAGCAGTAGACGTCGTCGGCACTTGTCGTCTGCTCGGCGTCGATGCCCGACACGTCGAACCCGCGCGCCGCCAGCAACTCGAGGCGGCGCTGCTGGTACGCGCCGAGCAGCTCGCCGCGGGGGAGGCCGGCGGCGCGGAGCTCCTCGACTGCGGCGCGCTCCTCCTTCAAGAACGCGCCGCCCAGCCCTTCGACGAGGCCGGCGAGTATCGCTCCTTCGTCGACCTCGTCGTCGGGGATGCCGAGACGCGGGCTCGGCCGGAGCACGCGACGCGCCGAGGGGAGACGCCCGTAGTGCGCGTGCGTCGCGAACTGCTCGTACTCGATGCTCACGTCGTCGGTCCACGGGAGGATCTGCGGGTGTGTGCCCTGTACGTGGTAGCCCTCGTTGAACGCGTCGACGACGACCTTCCAGTTCGCCGGGAGCACCGTGGTGAGATACGCGCGGAACCGCAGCTGCTCGAGGTGATACGGCGCCAGCAGCGTGGGGAGCGGATCGAGGAAGTCGAGGAGGGGCTCGGCCTCGGCGTCGAGGTTCACGAACACGAACCCGCCCCAGGTGTCGACGCGCACATCGGCGAGCGCAAGACCGTCAGGGAGATCACTGAATTCGTGGCGGTCGACGACCTCGACGAGACGGCCATCGAGCGCGTAGCGCCAGGCGTGGTACGGGCACTGGATCGCGCCGTCGATGAAGTGACCACAGCCTTCGGCGAGACGGGTGCCGCGGTGCAGGCACGTGTTGTGGAAGGCACGCAGCGCGCCGGTCCCAGTGCGGACAACAAGGATCGACTGGTCGCCGATCCTGTACTCGAGGTAGTCGCCGGCCTCGGGGAGCTCCTCCTCGCGCCCGGCCACCTGCCACACCCGCGACCAGACCCGTTCCATCTCGAGATCGAGAAACTCCGGGGAGACGTAGCGTTCCTTGGGGATCAGGCCGTCCTCACCTACGAGCAGAGCCGGACCTACGAGCAGAGCCGGACGAACGGGCATCGCCGCCACGGTAGCGTCACACGGGCGCATGGAGTTCAACCTCGCCGATCTGTTCGAAGCGGTGGCCGACGCCGTCCCCGACCGCATGGCGGTGGTCTGCGGCGACCGTCGGCTCACCTACCGCGAGCTCGAAGCACGTGCCAACCAGTTCGCCCATGTGCTCGCAGCGAGCGGGGTCGGGGTCGGTGATCACGTCGGCCTGTACCTGCACAACAGCCCCGAGTTCCTCGAGGTGATGCTGGCCTGCTTCAAGGTGCGCGCGGTCCCGATCAACGTGAACGACCGGTACGTAGCCGGCGAAGTGGAGCATCTCGTCGACGACGCCGACCTCGTCGCACTGGTGTGGAGCCCCGCTCTCGCCCCCGAGGTCGAGCAGCTCGTCCCCGGTTCATGGGCACGCCTCGCGGTGGAGGCAGGTCCCGACTACGAAGCCCTGATCGCCGACGCCGCCGCGACCCGCGACTTCGAACCCCGATCCGGCGACGACCACTACATCCTCTATACGGGGGGAACCACGGGTCGGCCCAAGGGTGTGGTGTGGCGCCACGAGGACATCTTCTTCACCGCGATGGGTGGTGGGAACCCCGGCGGCCCGCCGCTGGACGCACCCGAGCAACTCGTCCCGGCGAACCTCGCGAACCCGAACCAGCGGCTCACGCCGTTCCTGCCCGACGGTGATCCCGGACCGGGCGAGCTCGTGGCGCTCTCGCTCGGCCCACTGGCGCATGCGAGCGGCCAGTGGCTCGCGCTCGGTGCGCTTCTCGGGGGCGGCATGATCGTGCTCTATGACCTCGACACGATGGACATGGCCCACGTGCTCGGCCTCGTCGAGCGCGAGCACGTCGGGATGCTCACACTCGTCGGCGACGCGACCGGGCGACCGCTCCTCGATCACCTGACGGCACATCCAGGCGCGACCGACACGTCCTCGCTCCGACTGCTCGGCTCGGGCGGCAGCATCCTGAGCGGCGACGTGAAGGACGGGTTGCTCGACGCGATTCCTTCCGTCGCGGTGGTGCTCGAGGCGATCGGGTCGTCGGAGTCGCCGAGCCAGGCGGTCGCGATCACGACGCAGGGCGGGCCGCCGTCGCGATCGCTCACGTTCGCCCCGAAGGCCGAGACGATGGTTGTGGACGACGAGCTGCTGCCGCTTTCGCCCGGGTCTGGTCTCGTCGGCCGCCTCGCGACCCGGGGTCGCGCGCCGCTGCGGTACCACAAGGATCCCGAGCGCTCGGCGCGCACGTTCGTCGAGATCGACGGTGAACGCTGGACGCTGCCCGGCGACATGGCAACGGTCGACGCCGACGGCACGATCAACCTCGTCGGTCGCGGCTCGCTGTGCATCAACACCGGCGGCGAGAAGGTCTACCCCGAAGAGGTCGAGGCGGTGCTGAAGGCCCATCCGGCGATTGCCGACGTGGTCGTCATAGGGGTCGCCGACGAGACGTGGGGTCAACGCGTCGTCGCAGTGGTCGCGTGTTCCGATGGCGTCGTGGCGCCCACGCTCGGCGACGTCCGTGCGCACTGCCACACCCACTTGGCCGGCTACAAGGCACCGCGTGCGGTGCACGTCGTGCCTGCGATCCGGCGCAGCGCAGCCGGCAAGCCCGACTACGCCTGGGCGGCCAAGGTCGCCTCCGGCTGAGGGCAAGAGAGTCTGAGTCTCAGAGGCGGAGGAGAAACTCGGCGTTCCGGTCGAACAGCCCGGTGTCCCCACCGGGCTCGCTCCCGACGGCGCGGTAGTCGTCGAGCGGCGTCAAGGTTCCCTCGGAGTGGGGGTAGTCGCTGCACGCCATGAAGAGGTCGCCGGCCTGGCGTTCGAGCCGGGCCGGCGTCTCGTACGAGAAGGACGAGATCCGCACCTGACGCCGGAAGTACTCGCTCGGGCGCATCGACAGTGGGGCCGGGACGCGGCCGTTGAGCTTCGCGGTGAACTCGTACCCTCCGTCGAGCATCATCAGGAACTGCGGCACCCACATGGCCGAGAGCTCGACGACGCCAATGCGCAGGTCGTCGTGGCGTTCGAGCACGCCGTTGACGATGAGGTCGGTGAGCGCGAGCGCGGCGGGGGTCCAGAGGAACACCGACTCGACGACGTTCACGAACCGGTCGCCGTCGTCGGTGTACCAGGCGTCGTCGAACACGCGTGGCTGGTCGGCGACGTGGAACACGGGTGTGATGCCGTGCGCGACGAACGATGCCCACGCGCGGCTGAGGTCGGGGTGGGACAGGGGCTTCCCGTCGACGAGCGCGGGCGCCATCATCGCCAGGCGCACGCCCGCCGTCGAGAGCGCAGCGAGCTGGGCGTCGAGCCAGTCGAGGTCGCGCAGCGTGACGTGAGCCACCGGGTGTACTGCACCGCCACCGTCGTGGGCGAGCATCGCGCACCAGCGGTTCCACGCGCCCATGTTGGTGAGCAGCGCGGGGAGCGACTCGCCGACCAGCCGTTCCCAGAGCAACCCGAAGTTGGGGAAGCAGACGGCCGCGTCGAAACCCATGTTCCGGATGCGCTCGGCACGCGCCTGGGCCTGCCAGAAGTCGTCAGGAAGAGCTTCGTCGTAGGAGTACTCGGCCGGTTCGCCGCGCGTGCGGCGGTTGCGGCGCTCGCCGAGCTCGACGGTCTCGCCCGGTGCCTGGACGTCGGCGATGCCGAGGCGCTTGTCACGCCACATGACCCACGCGTATCCGAGGTCGTCGTCCTCGATGCGGATCGCGTCTTCGTGTGCACCCGGGTCCGCGTGGTCGCGCCAGAGCCCGCGGGGCTCGTACAGATGCTGGTCCGAGTCGATGATGGTGGTCATCGCGTCCCCCTCGTCGCCACCTCACCGTAGAGGAATCGGTCCACGAGCCGCGCCGTCGCCGCACGCACGCGGGCCTGTTCCGATGCGGTGCGGGCCACGATCGTCGCCGCGTCGAGGCCGGCTTGCTCCAGTGGCCCCGGGTCGGATGCCGCCCAGCGACTCACGATGCCGGGTGTGACCTCCGGGTGGAACTGGAGCGCCAACGCCGAGCCGAGCCGGAAGGCCTGCGGACCGGCGTCGGAGCGGGCGAGGAGCTGGGCGTCGGGCGGGAGCGTGAACGTGTCGCCGTGCCACTGGAACCACGGCCCCGGCTCGATCGTCACGTCGTTGAGCAGGACGTCGGCAAGGGGCTCGATGTCGAGCCAACCCAGCTCCAGATGATCGGCGGGCGTCACCGTGCCGCCGAGGGCGGCCGCGACGAGCTGGGCGCCGAAGCAGATCCCGAGCACCGGAACGTCGGCTTCGACCGCGGCGGCGACGAACGAGCACTCCCGCTCGACCTGCGCCTGCACCGAGTCCCAATACACCGACCACTCCGAGCCGAGGACCACGACGAGATCGGTGTCGTCGGGCGCGGGCCAGGGCTCGCCGGCCTCGCGGGTGAGGGTGCTGAGGTGGTAGTCGCGGGTCGCGAGGTGCTCGCCGACCAGGCCGGGATCATCGTCACCACGGTTGGCGATCACGAGTGCGGTGGCCACACGGAAAGCGTAGGTGCCGATGGCGGCCGGTAGGCTGGGAGCCGCCATGACGACGCAGCTGTCCCATCTCGACGCGCTCGAAGCCGAGTCGATCCACATCTTTCGCGAGGTCGCGGCCGAGTTCGAGCGCCCGGTGGTGCTGTTCTCCGGCGGAAAGGACTCCGCGGTGATGTTGCGCCTGGCCGAGAAGGCGTTCTGGCCGGCCCGGATCCCGTTCCCGCTGATGCACGTCGACACCGGCCACAACTTCGAAGAGGTCATCGACTACCGCGACCGCAGGGTGGCCGAGCTGGGAGTGCAGCTGATCGTCGCGTCGGTGCAGGCGTCGATCGACTCGGGACGCATCGTCGAGGAGACCGGGCCCCGGGCGAGCCGCAACCGCCTCCAGACGGTCACGCTCCTCGACGCGATCACGGAGAACGGCTTCGACGCCGTGTTCGGAGGAGGTCGGCGCGACGAGGAGAAGGCGCGGGCCAAGGAGCGGGTGTACTCGTTCCGCGACGACTTCGGGCAGTGGGATCCGAAGAACCAGCGGCCCGAGCTGTGGAACCTCTACAACGGTCGCCACAAGAAGGGGGAGCACATCCGCGTCTTCCCCCTGAGCAACTGGACCGAGCTCGACATCTGGCAGTACGTCCTCGAGGACGCAACCGAGCTCCCGAACATCTACTACGCGCACCGCCGCGAGGTCTTCGAGCGTGACGGGATGCTCCTCGCGGTCACTCCATTCGTCACGGTAATGGACGGTGAAGAGGTGCAGGAGCGGACGGTCCGGTTCCGCACGGTGGGCGACGCCTCGTGCACCGGCGCCGTGGAATCCCACGCCGCGACGGTCGAGCAGGTGATCGCCGAGGTCGCGGCCGCCACGGTCACCGAACGGGGCGCCACCCGCGCCGACGACCGCATCTCGGAGTCGGGCATGGAAGACCGCAAGCGCGAGGGCTACTTCTGATGCAGTGGAAGCCAACGAGCTGATGGAGCTCCTCAGGTTCGCGACAGCCGGTTCGGTCGACGACGGCAAGAGCACGCTCATCGGTCGGCTCCTCGTCGAAACGAAGCAGATCTTCGAGGACCAGCTCGAGTCGGTGGAGCGCACGAGCCGCGCCAAGGGGTTCGACTACACCAACCTCGCGCTGCTCACCGACGGGTTGAAGTCGGAACGTGAGCAGGGGATCACGATCGACGTCGCGTACCGCTACTTCGCTACACCCAAGCGCAAGTTCATCATCGCCGATACCCCCGGGCACATCCAGTACACGCGCAACATGGTCACCGGTGCCTCCACGGCCGACCTCGCCCTGGTGCTCATCGACGCGCGCAAGGGCGTGCTGGAGCAGTCGCGTCGCCACGCGGTCATCGCGAGCCTCCTCCAGGTGAAGCACCTCGTTCTGTGCGTGAACAAGATGGACCTCGTCGACTTCGACGAGGCTCGTTTCGACGAGATCTCCGGGGAGTTCTCCGACTTCGCGGCCAAGCTCGACGTCGACGACCTGTCGTTCATTCCGGTCTCGGCCCTACACGGCGACAACGTCGTGCAGCACTCGCCGAACACGCCGTGGTACGAGGGGCCAACGCTGCTGCACCACCTCGAGCACGTATACATCGGCTCCGACCGCAACCTCATCGACGCGCGGTTCCCGGTTCAGTACGTGATCCGTCCGATGAGCCACGAGCACCATGACTACCGCGGCTACGCGGGACAGGTCGCGAGCGGTATGTTCCGTCCCGGCGACGAGGTCGTCGTCCTGCCGAGCGGCTTCAACACGATCGTCGCCGGCATCGACCGCGACGGCGGCCCGATCGACGAGGCACTCCCGCCGATGTCGGTGAGCATCCGGCTCGCCGATGAACTCGACATCAGTCGAGGCGACATGCTGGCACGCCCCAACAATGCGCCAACCGTGACCCAGGACGTCGAAGCGATGGTGTGCTGGTTCAACGAGCGTCCGTTGCGTGAGGGCGCGGTCTATGGGATCAAGCACACGACGCGCACGGCTCGGGCGAAGGTTGCGCGTCTCCACTACCGCCTCGACGTGAACAGCCTCCACCGTGACGACGACCATCAGGCGCTTGCCATGAACGACATCGGTCGGGTCACGCTGCGCACCACGGTGCCCCTCTTCGTCGACGAGTACCGCCGAAACCGGACCACCGGGAGCTTCATCCTCGTCGACGAGGCGACGTTCGAGACGGTCGGCGCGGGGATGGTGCTGGGCTCCACGCCATGATCAGGCCAAGTCCATGACCAGCCCGAACCCATGACCAGCCCGAACCCATGACCAGCCCGAATGTGGTGTGGCACGAGCAGGGCACGCCTCGCGACGAGCGATGGCGGGTGTCCGACCTGCATGGCGCGACCGTGTGGCTCACCGGGCTCTCGGGTTCGGGGAAGTCGACCATCGCCGGCGCGGTCGCCGATGTGCTCGCCCGTCGCGGCGCGTTGGCCTACACCCTCGACGGCGACAACCTCCGCCATGGTCTGAACGGCGATCTCGGCTTCTCCGCCGAGGACAGGGCCGAGAACGTGCGGCGCGTCGCGGAGGTCGCCCGACTCTTCGCCGACGCGGGGGTAGTGGCGCTCGTTCCGGTGATCAGCCCGTATCGGGCGGGTCGCGAGCACGCCCGCCTGCTCCACGAGGCCGCAGGGCTCACCTTCCTCGAGGTCTTCGTCGACGCGCCGATCGAGGTGTGCGAATCGCGCGACCCCAAGGGCCTCTATGCCAAGGCTCGGGCGGGCGAGCTCACCGGGCTCACTGGTATCGACGACCCGTACGAGGCGCCGACTTCGCCCGAGTTGGTGGTCTCCACCGCGACGACGCCGGTCGACGCGGCCGCCGCGGCGATCGTCGCGGCGCTCGACGCGGCCGTCGCGGCGGACTGAGGGCTGGAGCTGAGGTTCGTGTCGCGGTTCGGTCAGCCGCCGAAGTTCTCGGTGGCGAAGACCTGACCGTTCCCGAAGGCGAACGCGAACCCGATCGAGGAGAATGCAGGAGAGAGGATGTTCGCCCGGTGCAGGGGCGATCCCATCCACGCGGCGTGCATGGCGTCGCCGCTCATCCCGGCCGCGCCCCTCAGGATGTTCTCGCCGAGGGTCCGGTAGCCCGCGTATTCGGCTGAGCGAAGCGTGGCGCCCAGGTCCCGGTGGACGAGGCTGTTGATCGCGGCGAGGTGGTTGCTCCATTCGCTGGCGAGGCACCAGAGCTGGCCGTTCCACGACAGCGGCCCCAGTCCGGCACCCCCGCGGCTGACGTTCGTCGCGTTGAGGACGGCGACGCTGGCGGCGTCGGGGGGTGCGCCGGGTCCGGAGCAGCCCGGCGCTGCCGCCGGCGGGGCCGGACTGCCGCACGCCGATACGATCAGTGCCACCGCGATGGCGGCGATGGCGACGGTGGCCCGCTTCTTGCCCCTTGCTCGCATGACGTTCTCCCAGTTCCCTGGCCGGTGCTTGGCTTCAGGTGGGAGAATCGGTCACTCAGCGCGCGATCTTGAGCACTCTCCGAAGTATCTTGACCACTCGGGGTGCTATTTGCGCAAACGGGCGGTGAGGAACCGGGCGAGGTCGGAGCCGGAAGGGGCGACCGCGAACCCTTCGGCGGCCATCCGCCGACAGGTCGAGCGGCACCGATGCCGGAGCCGCCGCCGGTCACGAGGGCACGCTGACCGTCGAGCAGTCCCATGGAACCTCCTTCTTCTTGCTTCTTCTTGCTTCTTGGAACCTCCTTCTTGGGTTCGGCTTCTCGGGCTCGGTTGCCGGGCATGCTGGCTTGGCGCGCTTCGTGTGACCCCGGTCCCGGGGTCGGGGCGACCATGATGGTTCAGTGTGGAGGGCGACGATCAGGGGCATCTTCGCCCGTAGGGTTCGCCTCGCGCTCACCGCGGTGGCAGTCGTGCTCGGCGTCAGTTTCGTCGCCGGCACCTACGTGCTGACCGACACCCTCGACAAGTCGTTCCAGGGGGTGTTCGACCAATCGGTCGAAGGGATCGATGTCGTCGTTCGCCTGCGCGCCCCGTTCGGCGGGGGCGGAGAACGCGAGCGGTTCCCCGACACGGTGGTCGAGCAGCTCGGCAGCGTGCCCGGCGTGCGCTCGGCTACTGGGTTCGTCCAGGGCTACGCACAGTTCGTCGGGTCCGACGGCGAGGCGATCCAGACCGGCGGCGCCCCGACCTTCGGGATCTCATGGGCCCAACAGGGAACGGACGGACCGCTGCGCCTCGTCGACGACGAGGGGACGAAGAGCCGTCGGCCGCGCGCACCCGGTGAGGTCGCGATGGATGCGGGCACCGCGCGCCGCAACGGCTTCCACGTCGGCGACAGCGTCGACGTGCTGTTGCAGGGGCCCAAGGAGCAGTTCACGATCGTCGGTCTCTTCGGGTTCGGAGACAAGGCCGACCTGGGTGCGGTCACGTTCGGCGCGTTCGACCTCGCGACCGCGCAGCGCGTCCTCGGCGCGCCGGGGCTCCTCGACGCGGTCAACGTGACGGCGGCGCCGGGCACCAACCTGCACGTGTTGCGAGCCGACCTCCAGCGCAACCTCGGTGGTGCCTACGAGGCGTTGCCGGCCCAGCAGGTCGCGGCCGACCGGGGCAAGACGGTGCTCGACTTCCTCGGGCTCCTCACCCAGCTCCTACTCGGCTTCGCGTTGATCGGGCTCGTGGTCGGTGCGTTCATCATCTTCAACACCTTCACGATCCTCGTCGCGCAACGCACGCGCGAGCTGGGTCTCCTGCGCGCGATGGGTGCGAGCGGCCGTCAGGTCGTCGCGTCGGTTATGGCCGAGGCCGCGGTCATCGGCGTCGTCGCGTCGGCGGTCGGTGTCGTGGTGGGGCTCGCGTTCGCGGCTGGGCTGCTGAAGCTCGCGGGTGAGACGGGCTTCGAGATCCCCGAAGGATCGGTCGTGCTGCGCGAGCGCACCGTGATCGTCGCCGTGCTGGTTGGTGTGGTGGTGACCGTCGCATCGTCGATCTGGCCGGCCGTGCGCGCGGCGCGTGTGCCCCCGGTCGCGGCGATCAACGACGTGATCCCGACCCATAGTCGATCCTTCCGCCGGCGCACGATCGTGGGGCTCCTCGTCACCGCCGCGGGCGTGCCCTTCCTCGTCATCGGGCTGCAGCGCACCGCCGATGCCGCGAACGGGATCGACGAGATCGGGCTCGTCGCGGTCGGGGCGCTGCTGGTGTTCTTCGGTGTGATCGTGCTGCTCGCCACCTTCGCCCGCCCTCTCGCCGGCGCGCTCGGCGTGCCGCTCCGAGCCGTCGGCGTGACGGGCGTGCTGGCTCGGGGAAATGCGACCCGCAACCCGCGCCGCACGGCAGCGACGGCATCGGCGCTGGTGATCGGGCTCGCGCTGGTGGGCCTCGTGGCGATCTTCGGGCAGTCGGCGAAGTCGTCGGTGCGCGCGGCGGTCGACCGAGGGATTCGAGCCGACTACGTGCTCAAAGCCCAGCAGTTCGCGCCGTTCTCTCCACAGGTCGCCCAACGGCTCGGGCAACAGCCCGAGCTCGGCGCGGTCGCGGCATTCCGCTTCGGGAACGTGCGCGTCGAGGAGAACCAGGAGACCGTGACCGGCGTCGACCCGACGCAGCTCGACGCGGTGACGGCGCTGCGTCTGAGCCAGGGAAGCGTCGACGCGATGGGCGACGACGGTGTGCTCGTGCAGCGCGACGCCGCAGAGCGGTACGGGCTCGAGGTCGGTGACCTGGTGCAGATGCAGTTCCCCCGGGGCTTCGGCACCGTGCAGGTCGCAGGGATCTACGACCAGTCCGACTTCACCGGTGGGTTTCCCGTCGAGTGGATCGTCGCGATGCCGGCCTACGCGACGGGCTTCGGTATTGACGACCAGGACTCGCTCATCTACGTGAAGGCCGCCGGTGAGCTCGGTGCGGCCCGAGCCGCGATCGGATCCGTCGTCGCGGACGACTTCCCGAACATCGACGTGTTCACGCGCGGCGAGTACCGTGACGATCAGGAGCGTGCCATCGACAGGTTCCTCGCCGTGACGGTGGCGCTCCTCTTCCTGTCGGAGATCATCGCCGTGCTTGGGATCGTCAACACGCTTGCGCTGTCGGTCTACGAACGCACGCACGAGCTGGGGTTGCTGCGCGCGGTCGGCATGTCGCGCCGTCAGGTGCGGCGCATGATCCGCGGCGAGTCGGTGGTGATCGCGCTGGTCGGCGGGGTGGTGGGCACTGCGCTCGGGGTGTTCTGGGGTTGGGCGTTCACGACGGCACTCGAGTCGCAAGGCATCAGCGAGTTCGAGATCCCGTACGGCCAGCTCGCGATCTTTCTCATGCTGTCGATGCTCGCGGGCGTCGTCGCCGCGCTCCTCCCGGCGTGGCGAGCGAGCCGTCTCGACGTCCTCACCGCCATCGCCACCGACTGACCCCGTTTCGACCCCTGGGTGGGTCGGCGGGAGAGCGCGGAAGCGCTGCTGCTACCCTCGTCCGCTCGTAGGGCGATTAGCTCAGGGGTAGAGCACTTCCTCGACACGGAAGGGGTCAGAGGTTCAAATCCTCTATCGCCCACCCTGGAACACCGTCGGCCCGCCACGGACGGACCTTGTCGTCGGGGCGCCCCGACGGGGACCGACCAACCCTCTGAATCCGGCGACGCCGGAGGGCGCGACGCGAGCCGCGACGCGGTATCTCGGTGTTGGTGCCGCGTCGGTCGCGGCTCTGCGTTGCCAGTAAGGTCCCGCGTCGTGAACGGCGTGGCGCGAGGTGTCCTCATCGGCGTCGTGATCGGCGCACTGGTCGGCTTGCTCGCGGGACTCGTGCTCCAAGCCCTGTTCAGCGGTGACCTCGAGGAGTACGAGCTCATCGGCGGTTTGCTCGGGCTCGTCTTCGGGGGGATCCTCGGCGGGTTCTACGGCGGGGTCGCCAAGTTGCCGAAAGGCCAGGCCTGGAACGCTGCGGTGGGACCAGGCGATGCGCTTCGCCTTCCAGACGAGGACGAGCAGCGAGGAGCGTGGTGAGCGAGAAGACGATCGACAACAGCGTGCCCGAGTCTGCGGGCACAAAGCGGGTCACCGTCGCGACGCTCACCGCGATGGTGATCGGCTCGATGGTCGGCGCGGGCGTCTTCTCGCTCCCGCGGCGCTTTGCCAGCGAGACTGGCATCTACGGCGCGTTGATCGCCTGGACGCTCGCCGGTGCCGGGATGCTGATGCTGGCATTCGTCTTCCAGACTCTGGCCGTCCGAAAGCCGAAGCTCGATTCCGGCGTCTACGCATACGCAAAGGCGGGATTCGGCGAGTACCTCGGGTTCTTCTCTGCGTTCGGTTACTGGGCGAGCGCGTGCGCCGGCAACACCACCTACTGGATCTTGATCATGTCGACGATCGGTGGCATCGCTTCGTGGCTCGGCGAGGGTGACACCGTCGTCGCGATCGCCCTTTCGTCGATCGGCATCTGGGTCTTCGCGATCCTGATCCTGCGAGGAGTGCGTGAAGCAGCGACGATCAACAGGATTGTGACCATCGCCAAGATCATTCCAATTCTTGTATTCATCATCGTCGCCATCCTCTGCCTGAACGTCGATGTCTTCATCGACAACCTGAGTGGGAGCGGTGTCGGGTCGCTGTTCGACCAGGTGAACGGAACGATGCTCGCCACGGTGTTCGTGTTCCTTGGTGTGGAGGGTGCGAGTGTCTATTCGCGCTACGCCCAACGGCGCGAGGACGTTGGTCGTGCGACCATCCTCGGGTTCGTCAGTGTGCTGAGTGTCTTCGCGACGGTGACCATCGTGTCGTACGGAATCCTGCCCCAGGCGGAGATCGCGAAGCTCCGGCAACCGTCGATGGCGGGGGTGATGGAAGCCGCAGTTGGGTCGTGGGGCAGCGTGTTCGTCAGCATTGGTCTGATCGTGTCGGTGCTCGGCGCGTACTTGGCATGGACGCTCATGGCGGCCGAAGTGCTTTTCGTGGCGGCCAAGGACAGCGATATGCCGAAGTTCCTTCGGCGCACCAACAGCGCGGACGCGCCGGTGTCAGCGCTCGTCATGACGACCATCGTCATCCAGGCCATGTTGTTCGTGACGCTGATTTCCGACGACGCGTTCAACTTCATGTTGAACATGACCAGCGCCCTCACCCTGATCCCGTTCCTCCTGGTGGCGCTCTATGCCGTGAAGCTCGTCGCCACGCGTGATACCTACGCGGAGAACCCCGAGGGTTTCCGGCGAGATGTCATCGTTGGCGTGCTCGCCACGATGTACACCTCGTTCTTGCTGTACGCGGCCGGACCGAAGTACATGCTGCTGTCGCTGATCATCTACGCGCCTGGCACGTTGCTCTTCGTCATGTCGCGGCGAGAGCAAGGCCGCACGCTTTTCTCACCCGTCGAGCTGCTGATCCTGGTGGTGTCGATCACCGGGGCCGCGGTCGGGATCGTCGCCCTGGCGACCGGCGTGATCACGATCTGAACGACGGTCGCCACCCTTCGGCCGTCTCCGACAAGAGAGGCACAGTCCTATGGCTCCTGGCACAGCATCCGTACCCACTGTCTACGGCGTCCACTCCGAGGTCGGGAAGCTCCGGAAGGTCCTGGTCTGCGCGCCCGGTCTTGCCCACAGCCGCCTGACGCCGACGAACTGCGACGACCTGCTATTCGACGATGTGCTGTGGGTGCAGAACGCACAGCGCGATCACTTCGACTTCATGACCAAGATGCGCGACCGCGACGTCGAGGTGGTCGAGCTCCACAACCTCGTGTCGGAGATCCTCGACAATCCGGACGCAAAGGCGTGGCTCCTCGATCGCAAGATCATCGCGAATGAGGTCGGGCTCGGGCTGGTCGATGAGACGCGGTCGTTCCTCGACGGTCTCGATTCGCGCACGCTCGCCGAGTACCTGATCGGCGGGCTCTCGACCGCGGACCTTCCCGAAGACTTCCGGCCGGCATATCTCGCGTTGGCACGCGAGAACGCCGGCGTGCGTGACTACCTGATGCCCCCGCTCCCGAACACGATCTACACCCGCGACACGACGTGTTGGATCTACGGCGGCGTCACACTCAATCCGCTGTACTGGCCTGCGCGTCACGACGAGACTTTGCTGATGAAGGCGGTCTATGAGTTCCATCCCGACTTCGCGGACCAGGTCACCGTCTGGTGGGGCGACCCGGAGCTGGACTGGGGGCTCGCCACGCTCGAGGGTGGAGACGTGATGCCGATCGGCAATGGTGCCGTGCTCATCGGCATGAGTGAACGCAGCTCTCGGCAGGCCATCAGCCAGGTCGCTGCCGCGTTGTTCGCGGCCGGGGCCGCGACTCGAGTCATCGCGGCCGGGATGCCGAAGCTGCGCGCCGCGATGCACCTGGACACGGTCTTCACGTTCGCCGATCGCGATTGTGCGACCGCCTACCGCGAGATCGTCGACAGTATCCAGGCTTTCTCGATCCGTCCGAGTGACAGCGGGAGCGGTGTCGAGGTCACCGAAGAAGAGTCGTCGTTCGTCGACGTCGTCGCCGACGCGCTGAACCTCGACCAATTGAGGGTGATCGACACCGGTGGCGATGTCTACGCGACCGAACGTCAGCAATGGGACAGCGGCAACAACCTCGTGGCCATCGAGCCAGGCGTCGTCGTCGCGTACGACCGCAACACGCACACGAACTCACTCCTTCGCAAGGACGGCATCGAGGTGATCACGATCGTCGGCGCCGAGCTCGGCCGGGGCCGCGGCGGGGGCCATTGCATGACCTGCCCGCTCGTCCGTGATGCGGTGGACTTCTGACGTGACGGCGCGAAAGGGATACCGGAGGCTCGTCTGCTTCGGGGCGGCGGCGCTGGCCATCCTCCTCGCGGGGGGCGCGACGGGCTGCTCGGACAGGAACGACCAGGTCGACAGCCTGAGCGCGACCTACGGCCTGCCGTCGACCCGTGTGGACCTCGAGGCCGAGAACTGGGTGCTCGTCCCTGCTGAGAACTCGAATGGGATCACCGGCGACACGCCCGTGACACTCGCGGTCGACGGCGAGCAGGTGTCGGGATCCGGCCCGTGCAACGCGTACCACGGCGATCTCGACCTCGAAGGTGACTCCGTGGAGATCACGAACCTCGCCTCCACCTTACGAGCGTGCGGAGACCCGGTCATGAAGGCCGAGGGCAAGTACTTTGCCGCGCTCGAGGCGGTGGACCAGATCGACGTCTCAGATGATCGATTGGTGCTGGCCAACGATCAGGGGGTCCGCCTCGTGTTCCGCCCAGCCGACGCGACTGGGGACTGAGTCGGCAGTTGACCCGCGCGTGGGCAGCGTCCCGCTTCAGCGACCGATGCTATCGAGCACGTCGGCGACGAGTCGTGTGCCGCCACTGGCGAGCAGCGTGACTGCGATTGCCGTGAGGAGGATCCCGGCGATCCGATCGAGCAGCGCCCTGGCGCGTGGTGACGCATTGCGATGCACGCGTCCTGAGAGGTACAGCGTCACACCGGTCACGGCGGCGTAACCGAGCCCCGCGCCCGTGAGCACGAACCGGTCGCCGACGTCGTTGACCGTCGCTGCGAACCCGACGAGCACACCGAAGGTCGCCCCGCCAACCGTGAGCGGGAACGCCAGCGGCGTCAGGAGCAGTGAACTCGGGGATCGCGCCGAGGCGACCGTGGCCCCGTCGGGCGAGTCATCGGACGGCTCGATCTCGCTCTCGTGTTCACCGCGCATCAAGGGCACGGATTCGTAGAGAAGGGCGATGCCTCCGGTCGCGGTGAGCGCGGCTGTTGTGATGCCCAGCAGCTCGAGGAGCACCTCGCCCGCCCACAAGCCTGCCAACACGAAGACGCTCACATAGAAGAGGAGGCCCAGCGCGAGGCGCGCCTGTTGCTTGTGGGTGAAACCGCCGATGATCGGCGCATAGGAGGGGAGCGCGGCGAGCGGGCTGTAGAGCGTCACGAGCGCGACGAACATCAGCACCGCGTTGTCGGTCGACCAACTCATCTGTTGGCTCTGCCTTCCTCGGTGAACATGGGCTCATGCTGCTGAGGTGACCCTACGCGGAGTGTTCACGGCGGTGAGCGACCTTGCGTTTGCTCACGTCGAGCTGGGGTACGAGCCACGCGGCGATCGCGTCGGCTGCCTCGGCATCGAAGTGGACGCCGTCGGGTCGGCCTTCGGGGGTCCAGACCCGTTCGCCCTGGTCGTTGAGCGTTACCCATCGCGGGTTGCCTTGGGCGGGGCGGTTCAGTCCGGCCCCCCGGAGTTCCGTTCGCAATTTCTGTGGGCGTTTCCTCATAATGAGCCTTGACTCATTATGAGGAATTCATCATACTTTCGTGGTGTGGGAGATCGAGGTCACCGACGAGTTCCTGATGTGGTGGCGTCGCCTCGACGACGACCAGCGCGAGGCGGTGACGGATCGGGTCGATCTGCTCGGCGAGCGCGGCCCGGATCTCGGGCGACCAGTGGTCGAACGGATCCAGGCATCGCGACATCACAACATGAAGGAGCTCCGAGCATCCAAGGGTGGCGCACTACGGGTGTTGTTCATGTTCGACCCGCGCCGAGCCGTGATCCTGCTGCTCGGCGGAGACAAGACCGGCGAGTGGGACAGCTGGTACGAGTCGGCGATTCCCGCGGCCGATGACCTCTACGACGCGTATCTGACCGAGCTTCGAGACGAAGGACTGATCTGATGGCTCGCACCAAGTTCACCAAGCTCCGCGAGGAAGTTCTTGCCCGACCGGGCGCGACCGAGCGAGTCGCTCAGGCGCGCGCCGAGACGCTCGAGGAGGTCCGCCTCTACGAGCTCCGTCACCGAGATGCAATCAGCCAAGCCACGCTGGCCGGACGCCTCGAGGTCACCCAGGGCGCGATCTCGAAGCTCGAGCACTCCGAGGATGTCCGAGTCTCGACGTTGCGTCAGTACCTCGAAACTCTTGGCGCACGACTGGAACTCGTCGCCGTGTTCGAGGACGACGACCAGCGTGTACCGATCCATCTCGGCAAGGAGACAGCAGCCTGAAGCTCCTGGAACCTCGGGTCGTGTCCCGCGGCTCGTCGCGCACTCGACGCTTCCGAGGATCGCCGATTCGATGCTCAGACGGGGTCCACCGCAAGCGTGTACGGTCGACGTGTCGGGCGCTCTCGTCAGTCAAGAATCCAGTCAAGAATCACCTCGGGCGACCCGTCCTCGCCTGCAGGTCGGCCCGGCTCCGTGAGACAGTGACCGATGCACGTCGGGAACGTCCTCGTGGTCGGGTTGGGCGCTGCCGCGTTTGCCGCGGCCGGCGTCGTCGCTTGGCAGGGACGCCGGTTGCCCGCCGTGGCTCCCCGGACGCTTCCGACGACGGCCGGAGCCTCCGCGCTTGACGCGATGCGGACGCTGTCCGCCGTCACCGGAGCCGGGCTGGTCGCCGGGTTCCTCGTTCCCGGACTCGGCGGACGCCTCTTCATGCGGGTGCTGGCCGCGACCTCAGGGAGCGACGCGCAGGGCCGGCTGACCGAAGCCAACGAGGTGGTGGGCGACATCACTTTCGACGGATCGCTTGGCTTCGTCCTCTTCGTCGGCCTCATCATCCCGTTCGCCGCCGCGCTCGGCTATCTCGCGCTCCGGCACTACCTTCCGGGACGGGCTGCGGCGGCCGGCACGGGCTTCGGCGTGATCCTCCTCGCCGTGTTCGGGGTCGACGATCCGCTCTCGCCCGACAACGTCGACTTCGCGATCCTGTCGCCGCTGTGGCTCGCGGTC
>JALHSW010000405.1 GCA_022865365.1 Acidimicrobiia bacterium
CCGAGCGGCTGAACGACGCGCCGCGCGACCTCGCGATCGTGGGCTGAGGGAGCGGTGCAGCTCGATCTCTCCAGTGTGCTGCTCCAGTGGGCGGTCGGTGGGCTCCTCGGCCTCTGGATCACCGGGCGGCACCGACTCGTCGGGGTCGGGTACGGGTGGCTGCTGCGCAGCGTGTTCGGCGTGATGGCGATCGGCGCGATCTGGGCCGGGACCGCCGAAGGCGACACCGGTGTGGGGGCCACCGTGCGTGACGTCGGCGCGTCGGTCATGGTTGTGTGCGTCGCAGCCGCGCTCGTGGTGTCGATCGTGCGGCGCAGCGAGCCCGCGCGGATTCCCCCGGCGCTCGACCTCCTCGCGCCCGTGGCGGGCTTCGTCGCGCTGCTGGGAGTGGCCGAGGTCCTCGGTGGTCCCTACGCGCTCACCGTGGCGCGGCTCGTCGTGGGCGCGGTGTTCCTCGGGCTAGTCACCGATGCCATGCTGCTCGGGCACTGGTACCTCGTACAGCCGGGGCTCGTGCGGGCTCCCCTCCGCGAGCTGATCGTCGTTGCGGCGTGCTCGTGGCCGATCGAGGTCGCGCTGCTGCTCGTGCCCGTCGGCATGATCTCCGTCCTGAACGGATCGATCGACGACGGGTACGGCGGTTTGCTCGGCGTCACCTGGCTCGTGAGCTCCCTCACCACGATCGTGCTGCTCGGCGTCGCCTGGAAGGCGCTCCAGGAGCCGTACTACTCGGCCGTGATGGCGGCGACCGGGCTGCTCTACCTCGCGATCCTCACGGCGTTCGGTACGGATGTTCTTGCGAGGGCTCTGCTCGCGTCGTGAACCGGCTGCGTTTCGAGCGGCACGGCGATCGGGAAGCCATTCGGGTGCTCGGCTAGCGTGGAGGGTTCATGAGCCGGGTTGCGGAGTACGTCAGCTCACGCGAGCTGATCTACAACCTCACGATGCGCGAGCTGCGGGGCAAGTACAAGCGCTCGACGCTGGGGTGGACGTGGTCGCTGATCAACCCGCTGGCGACCATGATCATCTACACCATCGTGTTCTCGGTGTTCCTGAAGGTGCAGCCCACGACGGGCGACCCGAGCGGGCTCAAGAGCTTCCCGCTGTTCCTGCTCTGCGGTCTGCTCCCGTGGAACTTCCTTGCGGCGGGTCTGGGGAGCACCCCGCAGGCGCTCATCTCCAACGCCAGCCTCGTCAAGAAGGTGTACTTCCCCCGCGAGGTCGCCGTGCTCTCGATGGTGATCGCCATGTTCGTCGCGTTCCTGATCGAGATGAGCGTCTTCGCCGTCGTCTTGTTGTTCGCCGGCAACATGATCCTGCCGTGGATCCCGCTCGTGCTCGGGCTCATGCTCATAGAAGCGGTCATGGTGCTCGGATTCGGGCTGATCCTCAGCGTCTCGAACGTGTACTTCCGCGACATCGAGCACTTCATCTCGATCGCGCTCATGGCGCTCTTCTACTCCGCCCCGATCGTGTACCCGGTGAGCGTCGTACCGGTCGAGAAGACGGTCCTCGGTCTCACGATCCCGGTGCGCGAGATCTACCAGCTCAATCCCATCGTGCGCCTGATCGAGTCGTTCCGTGCGGTGCTGTACGACCTGCGCTTCCCCAGCCTCGGGAGCGTCGTGTACCTCTTGGTCTGGGCCTTCGGCATGCTGGTGATCGGCTTGTGGGTCTTCAGCAAGGCCGACCGCCGCCTCGCGGAGGAGCTGTGAGCGACACGCCGGCCATCCTGGTCGAGAACCTCTCGAAGCAGTATCGGCTGTACCACGAGCGCAACCAGTCGCTGAAGGCGACGATCCTGCGGGGTCGACGAGCCCGCTACGACGAGTTCTGGGCGCTCAAGGACGTGTCATTCGAGGTCCCCCAAGGCGCCACGTTCGCGCTCATCGGCGAGAACGGCTCGGGGAAGAGCACCCTGTTGAAGTGCCTGGCGCGGATCCTCGCCGTCGACGGCGGCTCGCTCACGACCCACGGCAAGATCTCCGCGCTGCTCGAGCTCGGCGCGGGGTTCCACCAAGAGCTGTCGGGCCGCGAGAACGTGTACCTCAACGGTTCGATCCTGGGGCTGAGCCGCAAGCAGATCAGCCAACGCTTCGACGAGATCGTCGACTTCGCCGGGCTCGAGAAGTTCATCGACACCCCGGTGAAGAACTACTCGTCGGGCATGTACGTGCGCCTCGGATTCTCGGTTGCGATCAACGTCGAGCCCGACATCCTCCTCGTCGACGAGGTGCTGGCGGTCGGCGATGCCGAGTTCCAGCTCAAGTGCATGGAGAAGGTCGACCAGATGCGCGGCCAGGGCCGGACGATCGTGATCGTCACCCACGCGCTCGGGTCGGTCCGTAACCTCTGCGACACCGCGCTGCTCCTCGAGCACGGCGAGATGAAGCGTGTCGGCCCGGCGGCCGAGGTGATCGAGGAGTACATGGCCGACGTGTTCACCGACCGTGTGCCCGACGGCGAGCACGGCCAGCGTTGGGGCAGTGGCGAGGCCGAGATCGAGGACATCGAGATCCTGGACGCGGCAGGCCAGCGCGCGAAGCGGATCCGCACCGGCGACGCGATCACCTTTCGGATCCGGTACAAGGCGAACGAGCGGATCACGCAGCCGGTGTTCGGCTTGGCGATCCACCGGCTCGACGGCACCGAGATCACGGGCCCGAACACCCGTGAGGCCGATCTGCTGCCCGACGCGATCGACGGCCCGGGGTGCGTCGACCTGCGGGTCGATCGACTGCTACTCGTCCCGGGTACCTACGACCTCAGCGGCTCGGTCGCGAACCGTTCGCTGTCGCACGCGTACGATATGCGGCACCGCTCGTTCCGCTTCGACGTCGAACAGGGTGACCCGCTCGCCGAGTTCGGCATCGTGTCGCTCGGTGGCACGTGGGGTGGCTCGATCTTCCAGCGGTGAGCCGACACCGGAGAGGGCGACGGCAATGGTACGGATGACGCGTCCCGACGTCGTGTCGGTGATCATCGTCAACTACAAGGGCGCCGACGACACCATCGCGGCAGTTGAAGCGCTGCGCGCTGTCGACTGGCCGGCCGATCATCTCGAGATCGTCGTCGTCGACAACGCGTCACGCGACGGAAGCGTGCAGCGCATCGTTGACGCCTTCCCCGGGATCAAGATGATCGCGCTCGACACCAACGTGGGTTTCGCAGGGGGCTGTAACC
>JALHSW010000406.1 GCA_022865365.1 Acidimicrobiia bacterium
AATCCCACCCCCGCCACCATCGAAGCAGCAGGGCAGGGCCGGTGCGAGAGCACCGGCCCTCTGCGCGGGACGGCCGACTTGAACCGCCATGCGCCGTTCCCTACCGCTTCGCCCGCCGCGGTACGCGAGGACTGGGCTTAGACTCCGCGGCTGTGGGGGTCGAGGCGAGGCTGCGGGAAGTGGAACAGCGCCTCGCGGCAGCGAACGGGCTCGACGTGCAGGAACGTTGGGTCGACGTCGTATCGCCGGCCGTGCGGGTCCGTGTCCTCGAATCGGGTGCGGGCGACCCGGTGACGGGACCCCCGGATAGTGGTCCACCTTTCGTGAGAGTCCAACGTCCAGCATGCTGGGCAGGAGGACATCATGAAGAGGAAGCGGCATACCCCCGAGCAGATCGTCCGCAAGCTCCGCGAGGGCGACCGGATGCTGAATGAGGGCACGGAGTTGACCGAGGTGCTGCGTCATCTCGAGGTGTCGGATAGCAGTTGGCATCGTTGGCGCGCGCAGTACGGCGGGATGAAGTCCGATGAGGTGAAGCGGCTCCGGGAGCTCGAGCGTGAGAACGCGCGGCTCAAGAAGATCGTGGCGGATAAGTCGCTCGAGATCGACATGCTCAAGGAGTTGGCTGAGGGAAACTTCTGACCCCGCAGCGACGCCGGCGGGCGGTGTGCCGCCTCCAGGAACGCTTCGGGGTCTCCGAACGGCTCGCGTGTCGAGTCGTAGGTCAGCATCGATCAACCCAACGCAAACCCTGCGGGCCACGACCTCTCGACGACGCGAAGTTGCGGGGCCGGCTCCGCGCGATCGCGAAGACGCATCCGCGTTGGGGCTACAAGATGGCCACACGGGTGATCCGCCGGGAGGGCTGGACGGTGAATCGGAAGCGGGTGCAGCGCCTGTGGCGTGATGAGGGCCTGAAACGGCCGCCGCAACGGCCCCGCAAGCGTCGTCGGGTCCGTCCCGAGCACACCGAACGTCTCCAGGCCCGGTACCCGAATCATGTGTGGGCCGTCGACTTCCAGTTCGACGAGACCGCCGACCAGCGACGACTGAAGCTCGCGAACATCGTCGATGAGTGCACCCGCGAAGCGCTCGCGATGCGCGTCGAACGACACTGCACTGCCGAGGATGTCATCACCGAGCTCGAACGGCTCGTCGCGATGTACGGGCCGCCGGACTTCTTGCGTGCCGACAACGGACCTGAGCTCATCGCGAACACGTTGCGCGACTGGTGCCGGTACTCGCGCATCGGGATCAACTACATCGAACCCGGATCACCGTGGGAGAACGCCTACGTCGAAAGCTTCAACGGCCGTGCCCGCGACGAGCTCCTCAACATCGAGGAGTTCGGTTCGCTCATCGAAGCCAAGGTCGTTGTCGAAGCCTGGCGGATCGAGTACAACACCTACCGGCCCCACGGCTCCCTCGGCGGACTCACCCCCGCCGAGACCCGCGTCGCCCTGACCACCCAACACCAACCAGCACTCTCATGAGAGCTGGACCACCAAACGGGGTCCCCTCACAGGAACGTCACCGTCCCACTCGGTAGCTCTCCCATCCCGGACCCCCTCGTGGCGGCCCCAGTCAAGCAGCCCCTCGCGACAGCCGCGGCCGGTGCTGCACCTACGGCGAAGGCCCC
>JALHSW010000039.1 GCA_022865365.1 Acidimicrobiia bacterium
CAGCGTCCGCGACGGCTGCGTAGTCGACCGTGTCGGCCAGCGCGTCGCTCGCACCGGCACTGGAAAGGTCGACCGACAGCTCGAGGTCGATCTCGAAGGGCTGGGCGCGCGTCTGCTCCTCGGGGAGGACGCCGTGCACGCCGGGCACCCGGAGGCCGGAGATGAGGACCCGGTCCATCAGCACAGGTCCATCAGCACAGGTCCATCAGCGGGGCGGCCGGACGAGCCGCTCGGAGATCGTCGTCGCCACGATCTCGCGTCCCTCGGCGCCGAGCTGGCGACCCGTGATCTTCTCCATCGCGACGATCGCGTGCGCGCCCTCCTGCACGAAGCCCGAGTACATGAGATATCCCGTGAGCACGCCGACGAGGCGGTCGCCGAACTCCTCGTGGTGGATGAGCACCAGCTCAGCGGGCTCGTCGAGCCAGGCGGCGAGGGTCGCATAGATGCGCCCGAGGTTCCGGGCCCAGTCGTCGTGACGCCCCAGCGGGAGGTGCTCGTAGGCGATGCCGGCCTCTTCGTAGGCGTGGAGGTTGTGGGGCGATTCGAGCAACGAGAGGATGTGGGTGAATCCGTGGCCGGCGAGCCAGATGAGCTCTTCCTGGCGTCGCACCTTGCGGTGGTTGCGGGCGAAGCCCCCGGGTCGCTCCGACGCGGCGAGGCGGTCCTGCACGATCCAGCAGAACCCGCGCGGCTCGAGTCCTTGCGCCCAGCGCCCGCGGAGCGTGGTCATCAGGCGGCCGCCTCGAGCATCACGGCGAGGAGCGCTACGGCGCGCGCGGCCGAGCGCGGTTCGTGCACACGCACGATTCGCGCGCCTGCGTCGAGGGCCCACACCACCGAGGCGAGCGTGCCGTCGTCGCGATCTTCGGGAATCGGCTCGCCCACGACGCCGGCGACGTCGCGCAGCACGCTCCCGAGAAAGCGCTTGCGTGACGTGCCCACGAGCACGGGCACGCGTACGCGTGCTACGAGCTCGTCGAGGTGCGCGAGGAGGGTGAGGTTATGGGCGACGGTCTTGCCGAAGCCGATCCCCGGATCGGCGGCGAGCGCCTCGTGGGCGATGCCGGCTGATCGCGCCGCGTCGAGCCGCTCGACGAGGACGTCGCCCACTTCGCGCACGACGTCGTCGTAGCTCGGCGCGTCCTGCATCGAGCGCGGGTCTCCCAACATGTGCATCGCGACGTACCCGACGCCGGCCTCGGCGACTGTCCCGAGCATCGCGTCGTCACCGCGCCCGGCCGCCACATCGTTCACAATCGTCGCCCCGGCCTCGATCGCGGCGGCCGCGACACCGGCCTTCGTGGTGTCGATGCTCACGGGCACACCGGCCGCGGCGGCGAGTCGCGCGACGACCGGCAGGACCCGCCGTCGTTCCTCGACCTCGTCGACTGCCGCGGCGCCGGGGCGCGTCGACTCTCCGCCCACATCGAGCAGATCCGCCCCGGCGTCGACGAGGGCGAGACCGTGCGCGACGGCCGCGTCAGCATCGAGAAAGCGACCGCCGTCGGAGAAGGAGTCGGGCGTGACGTTCACGATCCCCATCACCACGGGGCGCGACCCACACACACTCGACCACCGGAACACGGCGGCAGCGTACCGGCGCCGCCAGCAGCGTGGTCGACATGTGTTCGCGACCCCCATGTGAGGAAAGGACCTAGAGACGGTTCCCGGGGTGGGTGATGAGGCTCATCGCCTCGGACCGGGTCGCCGGGTTCGTCTTGAAGAGGCCCCGGACCGCGCTCGTGATCGTGAGCGCGCCGGGCTTCTTCACCCCTCGCATCGACATGCAGAGGTGCTCGGCCTCGATCATCACGAGCACGCCCTCGGGCCGGAGCTGCTCCATGAGCGCGTCGGCAATCTGGGTCGTGAGCCGCTCCTGCACCTGTGGACGGCGCGCGAATCCCTCCACCAGTCGGGCGATCTTCGACAGGCCCGTGAGGCGACCGTCCGGGCCCGGGATGTACGCGACGTGCGCCCGTCCGGCGAACGGTACGAGGTGATGCTCGCAGCAGGAGAACAGCGGGATGTCGCGCACCATCACCATCTCGTCGTGATCGGCCTCGAACGTGACGCTCAGGTGGCGCGCGGGATCGTCGTGCAGACCACTGAAGATCTCGGCGTACATGGAGGCGACCCGTCGCGGCGTCTCCAGCAAGCCGTCACGCTTCGGGTCCTCACCGATCGCCTCGAGGATCTCGAGCACCGCTCGCTCGATGCGGGGCTGATCGACGCTGAAACCCGGGTCGCTCACGGCAGCAGGCTAGGCCATGCCCGGTCAGGCCGGTTCCGGCCCGAGGTACTCGTGGACCGCGTCAAGGTTGCGATACCGCTCGGCAACGTCGAGCCCGTAGCCGACGACGAACGCGGGCGGAATCCGGAAGCCGACGTACCGCAGGTCGAGGTCGCTGCGCTGGAGGCCGTCCTTCACCAGGAGCGCGCAGATCTCCAACGAGCGCGGGCCGCGGTGCGCGAGGTTCTTGCGCAGGTACGCGAGTGTGAGTCCCGAGTCGACGATGTCTTCCACGATGATCACGTCGCGATTCGAAAGGTCGACATCGAGATCCTTGAGGATGCGCACCACACCGCTGGTGCGGGTGGCCGACCCGTACGACGCGACAGCCATGAAGTCGAACTCGACGGGGAGCGCGATCGCACGCGACAGATCGGCCATGAACATCGCCGCGCCCTTGAGCACACCGACGAGGAGCGGGGCACGATCCGCGTAGTCGGCCGTGATCTCCGCGCCCAGCTCGTCGATCCGATGAGCGAGATCGTCGGACGAGACCACAACCGGACCCAACACCGGGTCCTGGTTGGGGTGGCCGCTCACTGCGGGCACGCTACTGCGGCCCCGTGAGGAAGAGACACCCGCCACTGCGCCGTACGTTGCGCCCGCCGGCCAGCTCCGTGCCTCGAGCGTCGCCGCGCGCGACGGCGAGCACCCGCTCGACCTCGTCGAACGACGGCGGCGGAGCGCCGAGCCAGCAGCGCACCGCACGTCTCGCCAGCGCGAGCGGGAGCTGGACGAGCGGAGCCGCCGGCGCGGCGTCGACCGATGGAGCGGGCCAGGCGGCGCGGGCAAGGGCGTCGAGATACTCGGTCTCCGTGCGGAGCACGTCGGCCTGGCGGGTCAGCACCGGCACCAGATCCCGTCCGGCACCGACCGCCAGAAGCGGCAGCACCTCATGGCGCACCCACGATCGCCGCAACGACACGTCGTCGTTCGACGGGTCGCGCACCGGCTCCAACCCGAGGCCGACGCAGATCGCCTCGGTCTCGGCCCGTCGGAGCCGAAGGAGCGGGCGGACGATCCGTCCGCGTCGCACCGCCATGCCGGCCAGGCCCGACGCGGCGCTTCCCCGGAGCAGGGCGAGTACAACGGTCTCGGCCTGGTCGTCGGCCGTATGCCCGACCAGGACCGCCGACGCGCCGTGCTCGTCGGCCGCGGCGTCGAGCGCGCCGTACCGCGCCGCTCGGGCGCGGGCCTCGAGGTTGCCCCCGTGCCCCACGTCGACGCGCCGGGCCTCGAACGCCGTGCCGAGCGCGGCGGCGAACGTGGCGACTGCATCTGCTTCGTCGGCGCTGCAGTCGCGCAGGCCGTGATCGACGTGCACGGCAATCGGAACGAGACCGCGATCGGCTGCGAGCGCAAGGAGAGCGGTCGAGTCGGGCCCACCGGAGCAGGCAACCACCACCGGTGCAGTCACCGGCGCGCCCGGCTCGTCGAGCCCGACGAGTCGCCCGCGAACGTCGGCGAGCGGATCGATCCGGGTGTGCACCGTCAGGTGGCCGGAGCAGGCTCGTGACGGTCCACGCGCGCGAGCCATGCCGTGGGCGTGTCGAGCTCGTCGATCGTCGGGAGGTACTCGGGCCCGCGCCATGCCGCGTCGAGAGCTCGTGGACCGGCCTCGCGTTCGATCGCCGCGACGAACTGCTCACCCACCTCGTACTGGCGCATCTTCGAGTCGATGCCGAGCAGCTTCGACACGAGGCCACCGATCCCTTGTGAACGGCGACGCGCCTGCAGCACCCGGGCCATGCGGTCCTGGCCGGCGACATGCACTCGCCCCAGCTCGTTCATCACCCGGTTCCCGTGACCTTCGAGGACCGACATGAGCGCCTGGATCTGCGCGAGCGTGCCGCGGTGCTCGGGGGTCGCGAGCAGCGCAACGATGCCGCCGTCGTCGAGCGGGTTCCGTCCGCGACGCAGCTCGTCGGCGGCGCGCAGGAGCGCAGCCACGATCTGTCGAGGATCGGCGTCCACGCCGCCGAGCGCCCCTTCGACCAGGCCGAGGAAGTAGTCGCGCATCCACGGAACGCCGAGGAACTGGGCGCGGTGGGTGACTTCATGGATCGCGATCCAGAGCCTGAAGTCGTGTGGCCGGAACGCGAAGCGCTTCTCGAGCGCAAGGATGTTCGCGCCCACGTAGTAGACGGCGTCGCCGTCCGTGTCAGCTCCGGGATCGCCGGTGCTCGACGCACCGTCGTCGGGGACGAGCAGGTCGTACTGCCCGAGGACGCGCTGCGAAAACCAGCCGAGCAGGACACCGACCTCGGTCGCGCTGACCGTGCGGCCGATCGGGGCGAACGGGCTCTTGACGAGCCGACTCCCGAGCTTCGCGGTCAGCGGTCCGAGGAGTCGACGCATCGACGCGACGTTCGCGTCGACCCAACCGCTGCGGTCGAGAACGGACGCGCGCGCGGCGCCGACGACGTGGAGCCCGGTGTGCTCCGAGACGAGCGCCTCGGCCTGCGTCGTGACCGACGCGAAGTCCTCCGCGAGCGACGCCGCGAGGTACGAGTCGGCGATGGGATCACGGCCGGCGATCCGGCGGGCGACCCGCGCGGCAAGTGCCCAGTCGACCGGCTCCGGAACCTGCTGGGCCGCGGCGTCGTGATCGAGGGACCCGGCCGCAGGCGCCGCAGCGGAAGTCACTCGACCCGCTTGCCCCGGTACCTCGGCACGAGGACCTTGCGGACGTAGCCGAGCCCCAAGCCGATCGCCATCGCGATGAAGCTGATCGCCAGGATCGGGGCGAGCCAGTAGAACCACGGGTATTGCGAGTCGGCGAGGATCACGCGCACGGATTCCTTCTCATCACGGTCAGGCTCATCACGGTCAGGCTCATCACGGTCAGGCTCATCACGGTC
>JALHSW010000040.1 GCA_022865365.1 Acidimicrobiia bacterium
CATCGACCTGCTCGTGCCCAGTGCAGGCTTCGAACGGGCCCGGCAGGCCATCCTCACGGACCTCGACGGCGTCCAGCCCATCCCCGAGCTGAGGCCCGGGTTCGACGAGGAGTTCGGCAAGGAGGCCCTGCTCGAGGTCGAGGGCAGGGAGGTCGACCTCCATCGCACGTTCGTCACCGGCCCGGTCGGGCTCACGATCCCGCTCGACGAGCTCTTCGAGGAGCGGGCCGCGCTGCCGCTCGGCGGTCGCTCCCTTCCGACGCTGGGACCGGTCGCATCGTTCCTCCAGGCGTGCATCAACGCTGCCGTCGGCGACTTCCCGGTGCGCGCCTGCTCGCTGCGCGATGTCGTGCAGCTGAGCGGCGTCGCGGAGCGCGAGGCCGATCGTGTCACCGCAACCGCCGAACGGTGGGGTGTCGGCCTCGTCGTGAAGCGGGCCGTCGATCTCGCGTGGCCCGGGCTGGGCCTCGACGACGGCCCGCTCTCGGACTGGGCCTCGGGCTACCGGGCGGGGCTGCGAGCGCGCCTGAGCCTGCGCTCGTACCTCACCCCGGCGCGGAGCTACACGCGACCCGCGGCCTCGCTCCTGGTGATCCCCGGCGTCCGCCCGCGGCTGCGATACGTCCGCTCGATCCTGTTCCCGCAGGGCGCCTACCTGGCGAGTCGGGGCTGGGGGCTGCGCTCGCACGCCCGCCGGGCGATGTCCGGGTTCCGACGACGCTGATCCGCCACGCTGGGGTGACCATGGATGCACAGGCGTCGACCCGTGTGGTTCGCCACCCGGCCGCGCTCTCGCGCCAGACGCTGTCCGGGACGATCGTGCTCCCCCCCGACCGCGACGAGTTCAAGCTGCTCGAACCGCCGGGAGACGAGATCTGGGCGGCGATCGCCGAACCGATCGCGGTCGAGGACCTCGTCGTCCGGCTGGCGTCCGTCTTCGAGGCGCCGACCGACGAGGTGCGCACGGACGTTTCCCGCTTTCTGGACGACCTCGTGGGCGCCGGCCTGGCGGTCGAGGTCCGGGCGCAAGGTCCCGAAAGTCGGGACGTTGGCCCCTGACCGCGGCGCCCTTCTCCCGGTACGGTCGACCCATGACCCATCGCATCGTCATCCTGGGGGGTGGCACCGGCGGCACCATCGCAGCCAACCGCCTCCGGCGTGAGTACGACGAGGGCGAAGCCACCATCACGGTGGTCGACCGGAACGACTGGCACGTGTACCAGCCCGGGCTGCTCTTTGTGCCCTTCGGCCTGACCCAACCCGAGGACATCGTGCGGCCCCGCGGTCGCCAGCTGCACGGCGGCATCGAGTACCGCCTCGGCGAGGTCGAGGCGGTCGACCTCGCCACCGACACGGTCCACCTCCAAGACGGCTCGACGTTGGCGTACGACGTGCTCGTCGTCGCCTCGGGGGCGACGCTCCTGCCCGAGGAGACCGAAGGGCTCACCGGCCCGGGATGGAACGAGAAGGCGTGCACGTTCTACGACCTCGACGGTGCGTCGGCACTCGAGCAGGCGATCGAGCGCTTCGACGGTGGGCGCATCCTCGTGAACATCGTCGACATGCCGATCAAGTGCCCGGTGGCACCGCTCGAGTTCGCGTTCCTCGCGGACTGGTACTTCCAAGATCGGGGCATCCGCGACAAGGTCGAGCTCGCGTACGTCACGCCGCTCGACGGAGCCTTCACCAAGCCCGCCGCATCGCGTGCTCTCGGCGGCATCCTGGAGGAGAAGGGGGTCGAGCTCATCACCGAGTTCAACACCGGTGAGGTCGACGTGGCCGGCGGCCGGCTCGTGAGCTACGACGACCGCGAGGAGCGCTTCGACCTCCTCGTGACGATCCCGCTGCACGGGGGTGCGCCGTTCGTGGCCCGATCCGACGGGCTCGGAGACGACCTCAACTTCGCCGCGGCCGACGAGCACACGCTGCAGTCGAGGGCGAAGCCCAACGTGTTCGTCATCGGCGACGCGTCGAACCTGCCCGCGTCGAAGGCGGGCTCGGTGACGCACTTCGAAGGGGAGATCCTGGTCGAGAACGTCCAACGGTTCCTCGCCGGCAAGGACCTCGACGCGTCCTACGATGGGCACGCCAACTGCTTCATCGAGACCGGGTTCCACCGCGCGCTGATGATCGACTTCAACTACGAGACCGAGCCCCTCCCGGGGCACTTCCCGACCAGGGTCGGCGCGCCACTGCTCAAGGAGTCACGGCTCAACCACCTGGGGAAGCTCATGTTCCAGTGGTTCTACTGGCACGCGCTGCTCCCCGGGCGCGACATCCCCGGCGTCGGCCCCGACATGCCGACCGCAGGGAAGGATCTCCCGGCCCCGGCCGTTACCTGACGAGAGCTGAAGAAGGGGTTTTGCGTCATGACCACCCAGACCATCGCAGGTGTCGCCGTCGAGGTGAACGAGGAGGGCTTCCTCGAGCAGCCCGACCAGTGGACGCGCGACGTCGGTGCCGCGATCGCCGCCGAGAACGGGATCGCCGAGATGACCGACCGGCAGTGGCAGGTCGTCGACTTCATGCGCACGACCTACCTCGAGGAGGGATCGGCACCGTCGATCCGTACTCTGGGCAAGGCCTCGGGCGTCCCGATCAAGGAGCTGTACCAGCTGTTCCCGAAGGCCCCGGCCAAGATCGCGGCCAAGATCGGCGGGATCCCCAAGCCGCGCGGCTGCATCTAGGACTCGCGGACGATTCGCAAACGAACGAAAGGGAGTGACGATGGGCAACGAGCCGATCGAGAAGGTCTCCATCATCATCTCGAAGGGGTCACTCGAGGGCGTCTACCCCGGGTTGATCATGGCGAACGGCGCGCGCATGGAGGGGATCGAGGCCAACGTCTTCTTCACGTTCTTCGGCCTCGACGCGATCCACAGGCAGCGCCAGGGCAAGATCAAGGTCGCGACGGTCGGGAACCCCGGCATGCACATGGCGACGTGGCTCGGCGGCTTCCCGGGCATGTCGGCTGTCGCCACGAAGATGATGGGCAAGAAGATGGAGGAGCTCGACATCCCGCCGATCCCGGAGTTCGTCGAGCTCGTCTCGGATTCGGGCGGCGGCCTCTACGCCTGCAAGGCGTCGGTCGACATGTTCGGCTTCACCGAGGACGATTTCATCGAGCAGGTCGACTCCATCATCACCGTCGGGGAGTTCTACGAGCAGGCCGCCGGAGCCCAGATCATCTTCACCTAGCCTCGCCGCTCGTGACGGCGGGTCCGGACGTGGTGCGGTGCGACGACGGGGTGCGTCGTTGCGTGTGGGGGGCCTCGACGCCCGAATACGCGCGCTACCACGACGAGGAGTGGGGTCGGCCCGTCGTCGACGACACCAGGCTCTACGAGAAGCTCTGCCTCGAGGGTTTCCAGTCCGGGCTGTCGTGGCTCACGATCCTGCGCAAGCGCGAGAGCTTCCGGGCCGCGTTCGCCGGCTTCGACATCCCGACCGTGGCCGGATTCGGCGCACGCGACGTGCGGCGCCTGCTCGGCGACGCCGGGATCGTTCGCCATCGCGGCAAGATCGAGGCTGCGATCGCGAACGCGCGTGCCGCGCTCGAGGCCCAGGAACGCCACGGGTCGCTCGCCGCGCTGGTCTGGTCGTTCGAGCCGAGGGGTCGGCGCCTCGCGCCGCGCACGATGGCCGACCTGGCGCCGAAGACCGCGGAGTCCGAAGCGCTCTCGAAGGCGTTGCGTGCACTCGGCTTCGGCTACGTCGGCCCCACGACGGTGTATGCGGCGATGCAGTCGCTCGGTGTGGTGAACGACCATTTCGTGGGCTGTGGTGCGCGCACCGGGTGTCGCGACGCCCGCGCCGCTCAGCAGCGGCCACCCCAGGGCTGGTTGCCGCGCCGGGCGTAGAGATCACGCGCCATCTGATCCTGGTCGGCGGCCGACGCGCTCGCCGGATCGCCCCCGACCAGGTCCTGGCGTCCGGACGCGGCGGCGTTGGAGTCCCAGGTGCGCTGGTCGAACTGGTAGCCGCCGCGGTACTTCCCACCGGGGCTGACCGCGTCGTAGTTCCCGGTGCTCTCGATCGAGCGTGTGCACTCGAGGAAGCGCTCGACGTCGTCGCCGGCCCGTGACGAGCCGCCGCCCCCTGGCTTCGTGCGCGTGACGCCGCCGTGCGCACGTAGGCCGCGACCGCCTCCCGGCGCTGCGTCTCCTCGACTGCCCGCAGGTACGTGGCGCGCGCCTCGTTCTGAACCGCAACCACCGCGTATCCCGTCTCCGGGACCGCGGTGGCCTGCCAGCCGCGGCCGTCACCCGCGCGATGCGGACCGATCGGGTCACCGTTGCAAACCCTCCTCGGGGATCCCGAACCGTTCCCGGTACGGGGCGAATCGTGCTGTGAGCTCCCGGCGGTCGAGCCCGAGCGCGCCGACGTCGTACCGGTGACGCCCGTGCTCACCGCGGGGGTGCTCGTCCACGTATCGACGCATCGACGCCTCGGCCTGAGCGGAGAGATCCTCACCGAAGTGCCCGTAGATCGACCCGACGGTCCCGACCGGGTCGGCGATCAGGTCGCCGTACGCGACG
>JALHSW010000407.1 GCA_022865365.1 Acidimicrobiia bacterium
AGAGCCCGGCACCGAGCGGGAGCTCAAGGACGGGCGCGTCGTCGCCATCGCCGGCCCGGTCGTCGACGTCGAGTTCCCACCCGACGCGCTCCCCGAGATCAACATGGCGCTCGAGATGGATGTCGACCTCGAGGGCAACACGATCACCATCACCGCCGAAGTCGCGCAGCAGATCGGCGAAGGTCGCTGTCGCGTCATCTGCATGAAGCCGACCGACGGGCTCAAGCGCGGCACGGTGGTGCGCAACACCGGCACCGGGATCAGGATGCCGGTGGGCGACGGGGTGCTCGGCCATGTGTTCAACGTGATCGGCGAGCCGCTCGACACCACGACGGATCAGCTCACGGGGATCGAGGACCGGTGGGAGATCCACCGCGACGCACCGGCCTTCGACCAGCTCGAGCCGCGCGCGCTCATGTTCGAGACCGGCATCAAGGTCATCGACCTGCTCGAGCCCTACGTGCAGGGCGGCAAGATCGGCCTGTTCGGCGGCGCGGGCGTCGGCAAGACGGTGCTGATCCAGGAGATGATCCAGCGGGTCGCGACCCAGCACGGTGGGGTCTCGGTGTTCGCGGGGGTCGGGGAGCGGACCCGTGAGGGCACCGACCTGTGGCTCGAGATGAAGGAGTCGGGCGTCATCGACAAGACCGCGCTGGTGTACGGCCAGATGGACGAGCCGCCCGGCGTGCGCCTGAGGGTGGCGCTCTCTGCGCTCACCGTCGCCGAGTACTTCCGCGACGTCAAGAACCAGGACGTGCTGCTCTTCGTCGACAACATCTTCCGCTTCGTGCAGGCGGGCTCCGAAGTCTCGACGCTCCTCGGCCGCATGCCCTCGGCGGTGGGGTACCAGCCGACCCTCGCCGACGAGATGGGCGAGCTCCAGGAGCGCATCACGTCGACGAAGGGTCACTCGATCACGTCGCTGCAGGCGGTGTACGTGCCGGCCGACGACTACACCGACCCGGCGCCGTTCACCACCTTCACACACCTCGACGCGACCACCGAGCTCAGCCGCCAGATCGCCGCGCTCGGCATCTATCCCGCGGTTGACCCGCTCGCGTCGACGTCGAACATCCTGGCGCCCGAGATCGTGGGCGAACGGCACTACGACGTGGCGCGGCGCGTGCAGGAGATCCTCCAGCGCTACAAGGAGCTCCAGGACATCATCGCCATCCTCGGCCTCGACGAGCTCTCCGAGGAGGACAAGGTCACCGTCTCGCGGGCACGCAAGATCCAGCGGTTCCTCTCGCAGCCGTTCTTCGTGGGTGAGGTGTTCACCGGCCTGCCGGGGATCTTCGTGTCGGTCGAGGAGACGGTGCAGAGCTTCGAGGCACTCGCCGGGGGTGAGCTCGACGACGTGCCCGAGCAGGCGTTCTTCAACGTCGGCGGGGTCGAGAGCGTGCTCGCGAAGGCCAAGACCCTCCAGGACTCCTGATGGCCGAGAACGGTGCGCTGCACGTCGAGGTCGTCTCGCCCGAGCAGGTCCTCTACGAGGGCGAGGGCGAGATGGTCGTGTGCCGCACGGCCGACGGCGACATTGCGTTCCTCCCCCAGCACGCGCCGTTCCTCGGCGCGCTCGGTATCGCGAAGGTCCGGGTGATCCTGCCGGCGAGCTCGGGGTCCGGGGACGGCGAGCAGGTGGTCGCGGTGCACGCGGGCTTCGTGGAGGTCGGCGCCGACCGCGTGATCGTCCTCTCCGATGTGGCCGAGCTTCCCGAGCAGATCGACGTCGCCCGAGCAGAAGCGGCGAAGGCGCGAGCCGTTGACGCACTCGCCGCTGACGAGCACGACGAGGAGGCATCGTCGGCACTGGCTCGCGCCGACCTTCGCCTCGAGATCGCCGGCGTCACACCCGCAGCCGCACACTGACCCGAATGTCCCGGCGTCCCGTGGCCCCCTAGCCTGATTCCCATGCACAAGCTGCTTGGGAAGTGGGGCGCGCCGGTTCTTTGCGTCGTCCTGCTCGCCGGCGCGGTCGTCGTGCCCACCGCAGGCGCGGACTCGCCCACCCGGACCGGCGACGTTCAGGCCTTCCGTGGGCTCGGTACGTGGGTCGACGTCTATGACTACGTCCCGGGCTTTCCCGAGGGGGGCGGTCCACCCCCCGTCTCGGTCGACAGCGTCGACGACATGCACGCGCTCGGCGTCAAGACCCTGTACCTGCAGTCGGCGCAGGACGACACGCGCATCACGGGCGACACGGTCGCGCCGAAGCTCCTGGGAGCCTTTCTGCGTCGGGCCCACGACCGGGGCATTCGGGTGGTCGCCTGGTACCTCCCGAAGTTCGCCGACATCGCGGCAGACCTCCGGCGGATCAAGGCGCTCGCGGGCTTCCGGAGCGGGGGCGAGCAGTTCGACGGCATCGCCTTGGACCTCGAATGGATTCAGGGCGTTCCCGATCCCAAGGCTCGCAACGCCGCGCTGGTGAAGCTTGCGAAGCGGGCACGACGGGTCGTCCGTGATCGCCCGCTCGGCGCGATCGTCCTCGATCCGGTGCTCCTCGAAGACGTCAACACGAAGTATTGGCCCCGCTTCCCGTGGAAGAAGGTGGCCGACGCGTTCGACGTGTGGCTCCCGATGACCTACTGGACCAATCGCGAGACGGCTTCGGGCTTCCGAGACGGCTTCGTCTATGCCGACGAGAACATCCGGCGCGTTCGCAAGCGCATCGGCGATCCCGACGCCGCGGTGCATCCCATCGGCGGCATCGCCGACCAGGCGTCGACCGAGGACTACATCGGTTTCGTACACGCCGCGAAGCGACGTGACGCGATCGGCTGGTCGGTCTACGACTTCAACACCACAACCAGTGCCAACTGGCCCTGGTTGCGCGGTCGGTAGGCTCGCGCGCGTGCGGGCCAACGCCATCATCGCCGGTGCCGAGAAGGCCGGAACCACGTCGTTGTTCGTGTCGTTGGCCGGACATCCAGACGTGGCACCGGCATCGGTGAAGGAGACCCGCTACTTCTCGCCACTCATCTACGGCTCGGAGCCCGAGCCGGTCGCGACGTACGACGAGTACTTCGCCGACTCCGGTGGCCGACCCGTCCGGCTCGAAGCCACGCCCCGCTACTGCACCGGTGGCCGCGCGGTCGCCGAGCGCATCGAGGCGGTCTGCGGTCCGACCACCCGCGTGATCGTCGTGCTCCGGGATCCCGTCGCGCGGTTCGCTTCGTTCTTCACGTTCCAGAAGGCCCGACTGCGTCTCCCGGAAGACCTCTCCGTGGAGCAGTACCTGGAGCGCTCGGTGTCGTTGTCGGAGGAAGCCCTCCGCGAGCCCGAGAACCACCCGTGGTCGGCGTTTCCCAGCGGCTGCTACGCGGACTGGCTCCCGGGGTGGCACAAGGTCTTCGGCGATCGGCTCCGGGTGCTGTTCTTCGAGCAGCTGACGGCGGAGCCCGAGGCAGGTCTGCGAAGCGTGGCGTCGTTCCTCGGGATCAACGCCGGCGCCTTCCCGACCTATGAGCTCGCGTCGGAGAACCGGACCACCGCATACAAGCGCGCCGGGTTCCAGCGGGCGGCACTCGCGGTCAACGACCGTCTCGAGCGCTTCCTCCGTCGTCACTACCGGCTCAGGGCGCGCATGCGGTCCGTCTATTACCGGATCAACGGGAAGGCCGCGCCCCGCGCCGCCCTCCCGGACGCCGTGCGCGCCGAGCTCGAGCGTCGCTACCGGGAGCCGAATGCCCGGCTCGCCGGCCAGCTGCGCGCGATGGGCTACACGTTCGGTCCGACCTGGTTGGAGGCGAGCGGCGCTCAGTACTCCAGCGCGGAGTAGCGCATCAGCTTCTGCCACTTGTGGGTGGCGCGGATGGAGCGGATCGTGCCGGTCTTGGATCGCATGACCAGGGTCTCGATGCTGGCACCGTCGCCCCGGTAGCGCACGCCCCGGAGGATGTCGCCCTCGGTGACCCCGCTGGCGGCGAAGAACACGTCGTCGCTGTCGACGAGATCGTCGGTGGTGAGCACCCGCTCGAGGTCATAGCCACCGTCGAGTGCGGCTCGGCGCTCGTCGTCGTTGCGCGCGAAGAGGCGCCCCTGGATCTCGCCGCCGAGCGCCTTGAGCGCGCACGCAGCGATGACGCCCTCGGGAGTGCCGCCGATGCCGAAGAGGATGTCGGAGCCCGAGTCGGGCCAGGCCGTCTCGAGGGCGCCCATCACGTCGCCGTCGGGGATCAGTCGCACCATGGCGCCGGCCTCGCGGCACTCGGCGATGATGTCGGTGTGGCGGTCGCGGTCGAGCACGACGACGGTGACGTCCTTGACCTGCTCGCCCTTGGCCTTGGCGACGGCCTCGAGGTTGGCCTTCACCGGCGCGTCGAGATCGATCACGTCGCGAGCCTCGGGGCCGACGGCGAGCTTCTCCATGTAGACACACGGGCCGGGGTTGAACATCGACCCCCGCTCCGCGACCGCGATCACCGCGATCGCGTTGTTGCGCCCGAGCGACGTGAGGGTCGTGCCGTCGACGGGGTCGACCGCGATGTCGCACGC
>JALHSW010000408.1 GCA_022865365.1 Acidimicrobiia bacterium
GGCCGCGTCGGCCGCGCTCATCTTGGGTGCGGGGACGATCGCGGCGGCCGCGATCTTCCACATGCCCCTCTTCGGCTTGGGTGATCGGAAACAGTCGACCGCATCCGATACCACGACGACGACCGTGCAGGTGATCGAGCAACTCGTCTATGACGATCACTACGTCGCGCTGCCCGGTGGCGGCGGTTCGCGTTCGGGTGGCGCGCCCGCGCCGGCGGGATCACCGACGGCGGGCTCCGGCGCGGGGTCGGGGCAACCGACGACGGCCGCCCAGGCTCCCTCCCCCGCGCCGACACCGGCTCCTACTCCGACGACGTTGCCGCCGACCGTGGCGACTCCCGCGACACGACCCGCGGTCCCGGCGGGCTGCGAGGAACCCGAGTGGGATCCCGAGCACCACTTCTGGCACTGCAAGGGGATGTGATGGGCCGACGACGCCATGCGGCTCCGGGCGGGCGGGTGCTGGCAACCGGTGTTGGCGTCTCGGCGACGCTCGGGATCATGGCCGGCTTCGCCGTCGAGGCACGCACGGTGGAGGTGTCGACCCCGACGCCGACCACCGCGCCGCAGGCGCTGCCATCCTCCACGACGATCGTCACGCGAGTTGTCGAGCGAACGATCTACGTGCCCGCCGGCGGCGGGTCCACGAGCCTCGCCGGCAGTGGCGGTTCGACTGGCGCACGCGCCCCGAGTCCGGCCGGTAGCACGGCCGCGGCGGCGCCGGCCGCGCCTGGGGCGCCCGCGGCGGCTCCGGCACCCGCAGCACCTCCTCCGACTCCGCCGGTGTGCAGCGGTTCGAAGTGCTGAGCACATGGGGCGAGCACACGTTCCGTGCGATGGGCACGACGGCGACGCTGCTCCTCCACGGCGGGTCGCCGGCGGTCATGACATGGGCGGAGCAGGAGCTCGACCGACTCGAGAACCTCTGGAGCCGATTTCGCCCCGGAACCGATGTCGCGCGCCTGAATCGAGGCGAAGCGCGCCCCGTGCCCGTCGCCCCCGAGACGATCGATGTCGTGGAGCAGGCAGTGGCTCTCTGGCAGACCACGCACGGACGCTTCGATCCCACGGTGCTCCGCGCTCTCGAGGCGAGCGGGTACGACGAGTCCTTCGAGCGGGTGCGGGGACGGCCCGACGCCGGCGCTCGTCGCGCAACGGCCGCGCCGGCTGGATTCCCCGCGCTGCACTTCTCGTTCCCTGGCGATCAGGACGAGTCACGTCCCGCGCCCGGATGCGCTGACATCGTCGTCGATCGAGCACGCGCGACGATCACGCTGCCCCCCGGTACGGGACTTGACCTCGGCGGTATCGGGAAGGGCGCGGCCGCAGATCTCGTGACCAGCGGCGTGCTCGCGCGCGGCTCACTCGGAGTCTGCGTCGGCCTCGGCGGCGACATTCGCTGCGCCGGTGCCGGACCCGACGACGGCAGATGGCACATCGACGTGGAGGATCCTTTCGACGAAGACCGCGTGCTGTTCACGCAGCCGATCGACGAGGGTGCGTTGGTGACCAGCACAGTGCGGTTCCGCCGCTGGCGACAGCGCGGCATTTGGCGGCACCACATCATCGACCCGGCCACCGGCCTCCCGAGCACGAGTGGCATTGTGGCGGCCATCGTCGGCGACGCAACCGCGGCGCGCGCGGAGGCGCTGGCCAAGGCCGCGCTCGTGGCTGGTCGCAACGAGGGCATTGCGCTGCTCGTTCGAGCTGGGGTGACCGGTTGTCTCGTCGACGACCGCGGGCAGGCCACGATGATCGAGCATGCACGGCACGGCGGTCTTGCGGCATGACGACAACCATCAGCTCCCAGGTGTGGTGGTGGGCTGCACGCGCGACCGGCATCGTCGCCTGGGCCGCGACGGCCGCCGCAGTCGCGTGGGGCCTCGCGCTCTCGAGCAAAGTCGTACGCCGCCGCCGGATCCCGGCGTGGCTGCTCGACCTCCACCGCTATCTCGGAACCCTCATCCTGGTCTTCGTGGGAGTGCATCTCGGTGCGCTCGCGGCCGACAGCTCCACGAGCTTCGGCGTTCGGGAACTTTTCGTGCCGATGGCGTCGATGTGGAAGCCCGGTGCCGTCGCGTGGGGTATCGCCGCGTTCTACCTCCTGGTCCTGATCCAGGTCACCTCGTGGCTGATGCGCAGCCTCCCGAGGTGACTGTGGCACGGGATCCACCTGCTGAGCTTCGTGGTCTTCGCGACGGCCACGGTGCATGGCGTCCTCGCCGGGACTGATCGTGACCGCCCGGTCGTGCAGCTCGCGGCGTTCGCGGTTTGTCTCCTCGTCCTCTTCCTACTCCTCTTTCGCGTGCTCGGCGCGTGGGGGGCGATCGCGGACGAGATCGTCGAACGCAAGTCTCCGAGCGCCTCGCGTCCTCCCGCCGCCCAGCCAGCGTCTCCGTCGGGATCAGGACCGGAGTCGACTCCCGGCGAGGCCCTCGACCCTGCGCTGGCGGAGCGCCTGGCTCGCCTCGGGTCCCGCGCACGGGTGAGGGTCTAGCGAGGTCTCGTTGGCGGGGTCGTCAACTCGATACTCGCGACGCGCGATCCAAGAGACCGCGCGTCGCATCCTCTATAGGGATCATTACGCGTACGGGCTCTCCTTGAGGCGGCTCCACGACCTTGAGTGCAAACGGGAATTCGCTGGCTAGCTGTCCCACACCGTTCGTAGAGTGAGCACCGCTCATCCAGAAGCCCCGAGAGCCCCGGCTCGATGACGGGCTGGCAACCGGCCGCCAGGCACGGTGCCCCTGCCGGGATCGATGAGGAGGTCACCCATGTCTGCTCGACAGGCCACGTCCAACATCCCCACCCGCCCGGAACCTCCGGCGGTCCGCAGCATCGTCGCCCCCACGCTCACCGGCCTGATCCACGAGGTCGCCGGCTTGATCGACGAGTGCGTTGAGCACGGCAACTGCTTCTTCATCATCGAGGCACCGGATCAGCACCGCTACGTGCAGGGGCTCATCCGGGACGATGGCACCTTGTGGCTCGAGTCGGTGAGCGACGAGTCGCTGAACCACTGCTGCGAGGAGCACTGCCTCACCAACGAGCAGATCCGGACGCTGGTCCACCTCGCCTGGCGTGCGCCGACCGAGGACGCGCCCAACTGGTACCGCGAGCTCGACACCACTCGAGCCCCCGCGCGCCTCGCGGCCGAACTCCTCGCCCGCACGCTGAGCGGTGCCCACGGCGTGCCATCGGGCGCTCGGCTCGGTGTCCTGACCGGCGAAGCACTCGGCCCGCCCTGTCGCGCCGCGGTCGCGTAGGAGGCCGGCGAGGCATGATGCGAGGGTCCTGTCGCGGCTGCTGCAGACGCGATGCCGTGGGCCGGACCGGGAGAAACCGATGACCGGCAGCCGAACCTCATATGACCGATCCTCGGTCCCGCTCCAGGGTGGCTACGTCGCGAAGCGTTGTCCGGTCCGAGCACAGAACGACAACGACCCGGCGATGTCGGGGCGAGCGCTCACCCCGACGGATGCCGAGCAACA
>JALHSW010000409.1 GCA_022865365.1 Acidimicrobiia bacterium
CGTCGAGCTCGGCGAGACCCGGTATCGGGATGCCAAGGGCCGCTCCAAGCTCGTCCGCTACTGGCTCATGGAGCTCCCCGACGGCGTCAGCGGCGACGGGTTCGTGGTGAATCGGGAGGTCGACGAGCTGCGGTGGTGTACCGCCTCCGAGGCGGACAGAATCCTCAGCTACGAGCACGACCGCGTGCTCCTGGCGCAGGTGCGGGAAGTTCACCGATGACGATCTACCTCATGCGCCACGCCAAGGCGGGGAGCCGGTCCGGCTGGGACGGCGCGGACGAGCAGCGGCCGCTGAGCAAGAGCGGCCGCCGCCAAACCTCGGCACTGACCGAGGCGCTCGCCGACGCATCGATCACGCGCATCTACAGCAGCCCCTACGTCCGATGCGTGCAGACGGTCGAGCCCCTCGCCGAGCGACTGGGGATCCCGCTCGATCTCTCCGATGGGCTGGCCGAGGGTGCCGGACTCACCGACGCGCTCGAGCTCGTCGAGAAGTACGCCGACGAGGAGACCGTGCTCTGCAGCCACGGCGACGTGATCGGTGATCTGCTCCACCACTACGAGCAACGCGGCGTCGCGCTCGACGGAGACAAGCTCGAGAAGGGGTCCACCTGGATCCTCGACTTCGCGGACGGCGTCATCGTCACGGCTCGGTACGTGCCCCCGCCCGCGTGAACGCACCCGATGGGCTCGGCGTCGACGAGCTCTTCGCCACGCTTGCCGCAGGTGCGAGAGCGCGTGACGGCGAGACCGTCACCCTGCTCGCGCACGCACTCCAGTGCGCGCAGCTGCTCGAAGCAAGCGACCCCGACGACACCGAGCTGCAGGTCGCCGGGCTCGTGCACGACATCGGAACCACGATCGAGCCGAATCAGCCGGCAACGCACGCGACGACCGGCGCCCGGGCGGTCCGCGCGCTCCTCGGGGATCGGGTCGCCGACCTCGTGGGGCGCCACGACGAAGCGAAGCGGTACCTCGTCACGGTCGACACCGCGTATCGGGGCCGGCTCAGCGCCCGGAGCATCGAGACCCTCGCCGACCAGGGCGGTCTTCTCGACGATGCCGGGCGGGCGACGTTCGAGGCGTCTCCCGGCCTCGAAGCGTGCGTCGCGCTGCGTCGCGCCGACGACGACGCGAAGGTACCGGGACTCCCCACGCGGAGGCTCGAGACGTGGCGCCCAGCCGTCGACTCGCTCGCGTCGCGGCGGGTCTAAGCCGCGGTCATCGGGACACGCTGGTCGATCAGCACACCAGGGACCTGGTCGATTCCCTCGAGCAGGTGCGTGTGCGGCGTGGCCCGCAGCATCTTGGCATCGTGGGCGCCGCTGGAGACACCGACGACCACCGACGCGCCGGCTCGGGATCCGGCCACGAGGTCGGCCACGGTGTCGCCGACCACCGAGACCTCACGCACCGCGTCGATCCCCAGGCGCATCATCGCCATCAGCACCAGGTCGGGATGCGGACGGCTCCGGACGCCGAAACCCGGCGCAAGGGTGAGGTCGACGGCGTCCTTCCAGCCGACGACCTCGACGATCCGGTCGAGGGTTCGCTGCGACATGCTCGTCGTGAGGCACACCGCGATACCGGCATCACGCAGCTCGTCGATCGCTCGGCGCGCTCCGGGGAACGGTTCGATATCGCCCTGGACGACGGCTGACTCCACTGCGGCTTCGAACACACGGTTCGCGAGTCGTGCGGTCCCACCGTCGCGGAGCAGATAGCGGAACACGTCGAGTCGCGTCCGCCCCATCGAGAACTTGATGTAGCGGAGGCGATCCTCGACGCCCGGCACCTCCGGTCCCGCGCCGTAGGCGGCGAGCGCTTCGACGCACGCGGTGATGACGACGTCGTCATCACGAATCGTCGTTCCTCCGGTGTCGATGACCGCCAAGCGAATCCGTACGTTGTGCATGGCTCCAGTGTGGATTGCGGACTCGTCATTCGCATCGCGCATCGACGAATGTTCGTCGGGTGTTCACCACTGGTCTACGGCGTTCATCCGGTGGCCGTCGGGCCTACGACTACCGTGGCAACGTGCGGGTGCTGGTGACCAATGACGACGGCGTGGAGTCGCCCGGCGTGCACGCGCTCACCCGCGCGATCTGGGCGCTGGGACACGAGGTGGTGGTCGTGGCCCCGAGCGGCGAGCGCAGCGGGAGTGGTGGCGCGATCGGTCGGCTGCACCGTGGTGGACCCGTCTCGTGGACCGAAGTCGAATGGCCGGACCTCCCGAACGTGTCGGTGCACTCCGTCGACCTGCCTCCCGCGGCGACGGTCTACGCGGGGTGCCTCGGCGCGTTCGGGACCAAGCCCGATGTGGTGGCTTCCGGGGTGAATCCCGGCCTCAACTACGGCCACCTCGTGCTCCACTCGGGCACCGTCGGTGCGGCGCTCACCGCAGCAGTGCTCGACGTGCCCGCGATCGCAGTCAGCATCGGGTGGGGTGATCCCTCACATTTCGACACTGCCGCAGCATTGGCGGCCCGCGCTCTCGACTGGGTCGCGGCTCCGTCGAGCCCACCGCGGGTGGTGAACCTGAACGTGCCGAACGTCCCGCTCGCAGAAGTACTCGGGGTACGCGACGCCGGGCCTGCGCCCTTCAACGAGGAATGGACGGCCGAGACCCGGCCGGGCGAGCTTGCGCTGCAGTTCGTCGGGCGGCTGCGCGACGTCGAACCCGGGACCGACCTCGCCTGGGTCCACGACGGCTACGCCGCGGTCACCGTCCTGACCGGCGTGGGCACCAGCACGCCGGCGCCGGGCCTCGCCGACGCGGTCGCTCAGGCTCTCTCGTAGCGGTACCCGACCCCGCGGACCGTCACCAGCTTGGTGGGATGCGACGGGTCGGCTTCGATCTTCGCCCGGAGCCGCTTCACGTGGACGTCGAGTGTCTTCGTGTCGCCGTAGTAGTTCGGGCCCCAGACGCGATCGATGAGCACGTCACGCGTCAGCACCCGTCCCGAGTTGAGCAGGAGGATCTCGAGGAGCTCGAACTCCTTCAGTGGCATCGCAACGAGCTCGTCGGACACGAAGACCTCGTGCCGTCCGGCATCCAGACGAACCGCTCCGATCTCCATGACCTCTTCAGACGGGGCGTCGCGATCATCGACCGGGCCCCGGCGCAAGGCCGCTCGCACCCGCGCGACGAGCTCACGCAGGCGAAACGGCTTCGTGATGTAGTCGTCGGCACCGACTTCGAGGCCGACCACCGCATCGATCTCTGCGTTCCGAGCCGTGACAATGATGATGGGAACCTGCGAACGCTTCCGGATCTCGCGACACACATCGACGCCGGACATCTGCGGCAACATCACGTCGAGCAGCACGAGAGCCGGCTTCGACGCGTCGAACCGAGCGAGGGCCTCGGCGCCGTCGGCCGCCGTCTCGACGATGAAGCCCTCGTGCTCGAGCGCGACCGCGAGCGCGTCGCGATACGACTGCTCGTCGTCGACGACAAGGATCGTGGGGGGATCTGCCATCAGAGTGCCTCCGCCCCCTCGGACATCTCGATGTCTGCGGCTCCGGAAACCGGGAGCGTGAATCGGAAGGTCGAACCCTCCCCCTCGACGGACTCAACGACGATGTCGCCACCGTGGACCTGGGCGAC
>JALHSW010000410.1 GCA_022865365.1 Acidimicrobiia bacterium
CTGCACGAGGTTGGTCGTGATCCCGGTGTAGCCCTGTGCACGCAGCGTCGCCTGCAGTGCGGCGACGTTCGCGAAGCTCGACACCGTGAACACCACGGCCGGTGGCTTCCCGCCGTCGGCGCGAAGCACGGCCCGAGCGATCGCACCGACATCCGTGCCTGCGGGACCGCCGGCCGAGAGCCTGGCGCGTGCATACACGAGGCGGAGGCCCGCGGCCCGTGCGACGGCGCTCACCTCGGCGACCGCACGGTCCGCTCCGCCGTCGTCGGCAACCACCGCGGCGGTGCTCCCAGAGTCCCGAGCGTGCAGCAGGCGTTGGATCGCGACACCCCAGATGCCCGGCGCACGACGCGGGAGCAGCGGCGTGAGACAGCCCGTGATCGCGAAGACCCACGTGCTCCCGCAGTACGCACCCGAGATCCCCCAACCGAATGCGGGGACCCGGCTCCGCTCGAGGTCGGGCACCCCCGCGAACGCGCCACTCACGAGCGGAACCACGGCATCGACGTGCTCGTCACCGAGGAGATGACGCAACGCGGCGGCATGTTCGGGAGGCGACCGATGATCGTCCGTGACCCCGACGATCTCGATCGGGCGCCCGTGCACACCTCCGGCCGCGTTCACCGCGGCGAACCGGGCCTGCGCACCGAGCGTCGCTCCGCCGTAGAGCTCCGCGTCGACGACGCCGCCGACCCGCAGTGGCTGGTCCGGTGGTAGGGCAGGCGGCGCGCCCGCGCTGGTTCCCGGCGCGAGGAACGTCGCTCCGACGAGGACAGCGACACAGACGAGCGCGAGTTGCCGGGCCCGGCGGTGCTCAGGCAACCGGGCCACCCAGGTACGCGGCGGTGAGCCGGTCGGCATCGGCCTCGTCGTGGCGGTGCTGCTCGACCAGCCGGGATCGCGGAACTAGCCGGTGAAGTTGATCACAGTCTCGACGGCTGCGGCTGCGGCAACCGGGTAGGCGTTGGTCACCGTCACCAGCGCTTCCGACCCCTGGGCACAGGTAAGGTCCGCTCTGCCACAGATTCCGGCGTAGGTGACCACCGCCGGGGCCGAACTCGGCCCGCTCGCGAGGCACCCTGCGGGTTCGACCCCGTCGCCACCACTAGGAACGCCCAACTTGAACGCGCAGGCGTACGAAACCGACGCGACCCCTGCTGGCGGCGTCTCGGTCACCGTGCAGACCGCAGCGCCAAGGTTCGAGTTCTGGAACTGCCAGTTGCCGGCGACCGACTGCCAATTCGTGGTCGACGAGGTGTTGGGTGTCCCGTCGGCGTTGAATGTCAGCGTCGCGTCCGGGTCCAGCGGAGTCTGTGCCTCGGGCAGAGACGGGGCACCAACCGGGATGACGCACTTGACCCCGATGGTGAAGCCCGTGGTCGAGGTCCCCGTGACCACCTTCTTGACCTTCAGGATCGGGTTGGGAGGCGCCAGGCCCGCCCCGGCGTTACCCACGAGCCCCAGCCCAGACGCGCCCACGACCAGCGTGACCGCCGCGAATACCCCAACGACTCGTCTCATCAGACTCCACCCCTCCGAACGACTTCGGGGACACCCTAGCCGCGAAGCCCTTCCTCGACGTGTGCGGAGCCACCCCGAGCAGACGCACTATCCGAGGTCGCTCCAGTCCTCGGGGTCCGGGGGTGCGCGCTCTGCCGACGCGACGGAGTCGTTTCCTCTGCTCAGATCGCGTCGAGCGCTGTGGGCCTGGATTGGGCACCATGCGATCATTTGCTACATCAGATCCGAGGCAGGACTTCCTCGAGGAGGGCGCTGATCTCGCGAGCGCAAGCTTCGAACTCGGGGAGGTCCCCACCGGCCGGATCGTCGACGTCTTCCCACGACTCGAGTGCGACGTCGGCCAGACCGAGCACGGCAACGCGGGCGGCGAGATCATCGCTTCCGGCCTTGTC
>JALHSW010000411.1 GCA_022865365.1 Acidimicrobiia bacterium
AGCTGCCGCCCGTAGTTTGGGCCCGCGGCGGCGAGGACCGCGGTGGTCTCGATGACCTGGCGGGGTTGAGGGCTAGCGGCTGGGGGTTCCACGTGAAACACCTCGGCCAGCATCTTCAGGAGCTCGGATCGGGCAGCGGCGGTGTCCTGCTGGTCGACGGGCTGGTCCTCTGGGGCCGGTGGTAGTTCACCGACCGGGGACTCGGGGGCAGCCTCGACCTCGATGTCGGTGCCGAGCATCTCTAGGAGTGCCTGCGTGAGTTCGTTCGACAACGTCCCGCGGCGTAGTCCGGCCCGGGTGAGGAGTTCCTCGACGTCGGGGGCGTCGTCGTCACCGAAGCCCTTGGCGGCCCGGTAGGCGGCGTAACTGATCGCGAACCGGTCGAACGCGGCGTCGGCGTTCGCTTCCTTGTCGGGCTGCGAGATGAGTTCGGTGGCGTCGTACCAGACGAACAGCGACCCGTCGGTCCACTCCTCCGGGACACCCACGTCACGGAGTTGGGGGATCAGGAACGCGAACGTCAACGCGTCGACCGCGCTATCCGCGGAGGGGCGGAGGTAGTCGTTGAACTCGTCCTCGTCGACCTGCGCCGCGTTCGCGAACGTCGTCTGCTGGTGGCCCATGATCTTCTCGACCGGGAGGTTCAGGCCCCGGGCGATCCGCTGGACCCTCGCCTCGATCTTGTCCTCCAAGACCGTGTCGAGCGTGGGGTCGTAGAACTTGATGTGGCGGAGCATGTCGGGCTTCAGGAACTCGCCGGCGCCGCGGAGGATCCCGGGCTGGACCGTGGACGGGTCCGACGGGTTGTCGATCGGCCGGACCAGGACATCGTTCAACGCCTGGGAGAGCGGGTCACGGTCGGGTTCGTTCTCCGATTCGGCCCTCGTCGGATCATCCGGGCCGAACGACAGCTCGTTAGGGACAGCGAAGAACCCGGCCGACACGGACCGCATGGCCTGCGCTAGTACCTGCTGGGAGAGGACCTGAAGGGTGCGGCATTCGCCGAGGAGGCCACGCATCGGGGAGTCCGGCATCGAGGACCACTGGGGGTGCCGCAACCAGAGACGCATGATCGTGTCACGGTCGGGGTTGAGGGTCGTGCCGTCCATCTCGCCGGGGCGGTCGAGGACGATGTACTGGCCCTCCCGGGCGATGACTTCGCTGATCGACCGGATCTGCCAATCCTCAGGGACCGTGCTGGTGACGGTGACGCCCCGGACGGTCTCGGTCTTGTCGTGCTCGCCGATGCCGACGAGGTAGCACTCCCCGGCGACCTCGTGGTTCATGTCGAGCTCCGCGAGGATCGCGCCTTGGCCTCCGTACTCGCCGTGGAGCCGTGCGAGTTCCGCGGCGGCGACCGTCGCCACAGCAGCGGGGACACCGGAGGCGGGGTTCTCCGCGGGGACGGGGTCGCCCTTCGGGTCGTCCGGGTTCTCGACGGCGACGAACAGGCGCAGTTTGGCGAGCTGGTTCCCGCGGTACCTGATCGCTTCCTTGAGTTCGGGGACCTCATCGAAGTAGGCCCAGGCTTCGGCCTGCCACGTCTCGCGTTTGGCGGCCTGGCGCTCGGCGACGCGGGGGTTGGCGAGGTCGATGCGGGAGGCGGCTGCTACGAGCGCGTTCGGCTGTCGTTCACCCCGTCGCCTTGCCATCGCACGTCACTCTACGTTACGGCCCGACGCGGATGGGGCAGAGTGGGGCGCCGGGTCAGCCAGCGGGGGCGGCGAACGTGGAGAGCCACCCGGTGACGACCGACGCCGTGAGGGACCCGGCAGCGAGCTGCCAGCCCCACCCGTCCGACCATGCGAGCCCCGAGGCGACAACGAACGGGGCGACGTAGATGCTGGCGCACCACGGGCAGGCCAGCAGGTAGGCGACCTCGTCGGACGTGAACCGGGCTTCGATCCGGTCACGGACAGGCTGGGTCACATGATCGGCGACGACCAGCAGCGTGAGCCGCCACGTCGCGGCCACAGCGAGGACCCAGGCGAGGCCGGTCACAGCCGGACGATGGCGTACGCGAGGGTGGCGTACACACCGATCAGGACCCCGAGGAGCACGACGAGGCCAGCGGCCCAGAGGAACCCCGGGAGACGGCTCACCGGGACCCGCCGCACCC
>JALHSW010000412.1 GCA_022865365.1 Acidimicrobiia bacterium
CGAGGAGCTCGCGGGTATCGGCGCACAGACGGCGTTCGGCCGCACCCCAGACGTGTCGGGAACGATGGTGATCGACGGGACCACTGCGAGCGAGGTCGACATCGAAGCCGACCTCACCACGCTCGAGAGTGACGAGCCGTTTCGCGACGGAACACTCGGAGACCAGGCGCTCGAGACGGGCCGGTTCCCGACCGCGACGTTCATGCTGACCGAACCGATCGACTTCGGGACCGTCCCGGCCGCGGGTGAGACGGTGAAGGTCAACGCGAGTGGGAAGCTGACCCTTCACGGCCTCACTCGCGACGTGACGATCCCGCTAGACGCGAAGCTCGTGAACGACGTGATCGTGGTCACGGGCCAGATCGACATCGCGTTCGCGGACTACGGGATCGAGAAACCCGTCTCCTTGCGGGTGCTCTCGATCGAAGACCGTGGCGTGATGGAGCTACAGCTATTCTTCACGAACCAGTAGCTCGAGTACGACGACCGACGAGACGCGAGCAGAAAGCGGCCGGTACCGCAACGACATGGTGCGCCGTCCCCTCCGCCACGTCGGATGGCTCACCCCCACGGGGCGGATCGTCTCGGTCACCGTGCCCGCGGCGCTCCTGCGTCGCCTGGCGAAGACCGCCCCATCGTTGCCCCACGGTACGTTCGCCGTGCCGAGGGGTTGCGTGGGCGGCACCACCCGGCGCCTGCGTGTCCGCTTCGGCCAGCGCACCATCGCCAAGGCGACCGTCAACCTGCGCGCCGCGACCGGCGCCGGGAAGCTTGGCCCGGTGGGCTCTGGAAGGTCGATGACGCGACCGTCAGATCAAGCCGTCTTCGATCGCGTCGACAACCCACGGGACGACGAGATCGAGCATCTCGTCGAGTGTGGTCGTCGCTTCGAACCCGAGCAGTTGTCGAGCCTTCTCGACCGAAGGCACGCGCTTCTGCACGTCATGCTCGAACGACTCGTCGCTGACGTACCGGAATGGCGTATCGGCGCCGCGCAGGCGGTGCCAGATGTTTTCGGCGAGCTCGAGGACCGTCGTCGACTGTGCGGTGGAGAGGTTGAAGTCTTCGTTCAGTGCCGCCGGGTGCTCCATGCCGGCGACGATTCCCTCCGCGAGATCGCCACCGTAGGTGTAGTGCCGGATCTGCTTCCCGTCGCCGAGGATGTGCAGTGGGTCCTGACCCTTCACGACCTTCTGGATGAGGTCGGGAACGACGTGGCTCATCGCGAGCTTCACGTTGCCGCTCCGCACCTCGACGTCGGAACGAGCCCGCATTTCCCCGACCCCCACGCAGTTGAACGGCCGACAGATCGTGTACGGAAGGCCGTACTGCGAATGTGCCGCAACGGCGTAGTACTCGACTGCGAGCTTCTGGAACCCGTACGAGGAGATCGGTGGCGGTACCTCACGCTGCTGGCCCTCGTACGACGGCCACGAATCCGCCGACTCGAAGACCATCGACGAACTCATGTAGGTGACTTTCTCGAGCCGACCTTCGCTATGGGCTTTGATCGCTGCGTCACACGATGAGGCCATGATGCGCTCGTTCGTCGCGAGGAGGTCGTACGCAAACGCGTGAAAGTAGGAGATGCCACCGATCAGCGCAGCGCCCGCGATGAAGTGGTCGCAGTCGGCCAGCGCCTCGGTCATGAGGTCGGCGCTCGTCGCGCTACCCTCGATGAGGCTGTAGCGAGGGTGGTCGTCGTAGGACTTCGCGACCCGGCCGTACTTCGAGTAGTCGTCGACCCCCACCACCGTGTAACCCTTCGCGAGAAGTTCCTCGACGACGTACCCCCCGATGAAACCGGCAGAGCCGGTGACGAGAACCTTCTTCTCGGAGGCTGGCTGCCCTATGGGCGGCCTGTTCGTGGTTGGGTTGGCGGTCACGTGCGAGTCGTTCGTCCCGTTGATGCCACCTGGTCCATCGTGAGCCTGGGGCCGAACGCGAACCGGTACCACTTGAAGTAGCGGGGGAGCCAGCGCAGCATCTTGAAGTTGGACGTGCCGTGCGCGCGCTCGAGCCAGATCGTGGGCAACTCCGCGACGGGGAGGCGGAGCCGACGCGCCTTGGCAACGAGCTCGATGCCGACCTCGAATCCGCTCGCCGACTCCACGCCGACATCGCGCACGAACCGCGTTGAGTACGCCTTGAACGAGTTCGTGGCATCCCGCGTCCCGACCCGGGCGACCCAGTACAACGACAGGCCCGCGAACCGCGACAACAACGACTTCAGCGGTGGGCCACCGATCTGCTGACCGCCGCTCATGTAGCGCGACGCTGCTGCGATGACGACGCCACGCTCGACCAGCCTGCAGAGATCGTCAATCTGCTCGGCGTCGTCGCTGCCGTCGGCCATGGTCACGATCATCACCGGCGCGCGGGCCGCGTCGATCCCACATTGGATAGCCTGGGCGGGACCGGGCCCGTACGTATTCGGGACGGGAAGGACCCGCGGGTCGGACGCGACGAACTTCTCGAGGGGAGCAAGGGTCGTGTCGGCTTCGTCGTCGTACACGACCAAGACCTCGAGCGGAAGGGTGACGCTTTCCGTGATCCGTTCAAGGCACGCCGTGATCGCGTCACCTTCGTTCTTCACCGGGATCACGAGCGAGACACGTGGCTCCTCAAGAGGTGTCACACCTGAACTCCACGCTCTCGCACGTTCCAGATGTCCACGACAGGAAGGTCGGTCTCGAGGTCGCGATACATGACGTGCGGAGCCCCGACGATGAGGAGGTCGGACTCGCTCAGCACCTGCTCGAGCGGGAGCAGTGCAGGGTCCACCGAGACGTGCGGATCGTGGGTCAACACTCGTTCGGCCTTGAACGCGAGGATGCGCTTCAGCTTGTAGCTGAGACTCGAGCGAATGTCGTCGGACTCAGCCTTGAACGACATCCCCAGGATCCCGACGGTCATCTCGGAGAGGTCGTAGCGACGCTCGAGTCGAGCGACGAGGTACAAGGGCAGACCCTCGTTGGTGTTGACGCTCGCCTGACCGAGCTGGAAGTTGTTGTTGTTGAACGCCGCCAGCTGCATCGTGTCCTTGAACAGGCACGGTCCCGCCGCGAATCCGGCACCGGGGAGGTCGGCGGCACGGGGGTAGTTGTAGGTCACCGCCGATCGGATGCGCTCGTAGTCGAGACCGAAGTCGTTCGCCATCATGTAGAGCTGGTTCGCGGTAGCGAACTTGATGTAGCGCCACGCGTTGGTGAAGAGCTTGGCGAGCTCGGCTTCTTCGGGCTCGAGGTAGACGACGTCGTGGGTGAGGGTGTGGAAGAATTTCGTGGCCCGGTCCGAGGCACGCCGCGTACGCGCCGCGACAATCTGGGGGAACTCCGTGAGCTCGGTCATCGCGCGGCTCTCCGCGATTCGCTCGGGGCAGAACGCGACGTCGACGGCGACGCCGAGGCGGATCATGAGCCTCTCGACCATCGCCGTGACGCCGGGGTACACGGTGCTGCGGAGCACGAAGAGCTGGCCGTCGACCAGGCTCTCGGCGATCTCGGTGATCGCGAGTTGCACCGCGTTCAGGTCCGGGTTCAGGTGCTCGTCGATCGGCGTTCCGATCACCACCACGACGACCTCAGCCTCACCGACCGACGACGGGTCGGTCGTCGCCCGCAGGCGACCGGCTTCCAGGACGCGCCCCAACACGGATGCCGCACCCGGCTCGTCGAACGGCAGTGAGCCCGCATTGACCTCGTCGACCGCCGCTCCGCTCACGTCGAAGAGCGTGACGTCGAGGCCGCGATCGGCGAGGACGAGCCCTAACGGCAGCCCGACATGGCCGCAGCCCCCAACGACCGCGACATCGACCGAGAAGTGCGGCTCGCTCATTGCAGCCGTACGGAACGAAGGGGAACGACGTGGGCCATCGCGCAAGAGTAGGGTAAGAGCGCTCGCTCGCGCTGCTCAACACGACTGGTGTAGCACCCTGGCGGTGAGCGCCACCGATCCGCCGAGCGAGATGCCGGGCATCGACTACCAGCGCTCTATACCTATCGCTTGCACAGCATCGACCAAGCGGCGCGCCAGGCCGCGTGGAACGAGCTCCCTCCCGCGCTTGCTCGCTGGCTCGGACCCCCGAGGCGCGTGCTTGATCCCGCCGCCGGGAGGGGCGAGTTCGTCAACGCGATCGACACGGACGAGCGATGGGTTGTCGACAGCATCGAGTACGACGAGACCGTTCGCGACCACGACGTCAGGGTCGTGATCGGAGACGCCCGCTTCGTCGAACTGCCTGAGGCGTAGTTCGACGGCGTCTTCGTCTCGAACTTGCTCGAACGCCTCGCGACGCAGGACGACGTGGTCCACTTCTTGCAGCGCATACGTCGCTGTACGAGCCAGGGTGGCCGCATCGCAGTGCTGGGTCGAACTTCCGCTACTGCGCGCGGGAGTGCTTCGACTTCGCCGACCGCATGCTCGCGCTCACGCACGTCGCGGTGGAGGAGCACCTGTACGGCGCGGGCTTCGAGTCAGGTCCCCCGGGTCGCGTGCAGCGCTGATTCGTGGGCACCGTCCGGCTACACGGCACCCCCCAAGACACAGCCCGCAAGTTCAACCGCACCGAGAACGTCCGTGTCATCCCGCCGACCGACCCGGACTTCGCGAAACTCTACGCACGACGCAACGACGCTGAGAGCATCAACCGCAACCTCGACGACACCCTCTGGCTCCGCCGCGCCCACAGCGTGGGACACGAACGCCAACTCCTCAACCTGCTCGGCTACGCCCTCATGGTCAACGGCCTCGCGCTCCACCGCCACCGACGACGACACCCCACTGCCCTCGCGGCATAGCCACCCACCACCTCGGCATCAGCCCGAGGTCTCAGCGCGCCCCAAAGCGCATACGGGCGACCCACTGGGGTCGCCGAGCCCAATCACGGAGCCCTTCCCAACATTCCAATCCCCCATGCGGACACGACACCGAGTTTTGTGCCACCTTTTCTCCATCCCCCGCCCCCGTAGCTCAGGGGATAGAGCATCGGTTTCCTAAACCGTGCGCGCAGGTTCGAATCCTGCCGGGGGCGCTTGCAGAACGGCTGGTCAGAACCCTGCGGGGCTCCGGTGTGACGCGCGGGTCGGTCGGTATCCCTAG
>JALHSW010000413.1 GCA_022865365.1 Acidimicrobiia bacterium
CGAGGTGATCGCGTGCCTCACTGTCGAGCGTGAGCCCCTCGTCGGCGAGACCACGGGGGTCGGTCATCGCGTGTTGGAGCAACGTTCGCATCGCTACCGGTCCGAGCGCCTCGAGGCGGAACAGCGTCGAGCGCGACAACAGTGGACCGGTGAGCGAGAAGAACGGGTTCTCCGTGGTCGCCCCGACCAGGATGAGGAGGCCCTCTTCGACGTGAGGCAAGAGCGCGTCCTGCTGGGTGCGACTGAACCGATGGACCTCGTCGAGGAACAGGATCGTGCCCTGACCACGCTCACCGAGGCGTGCACGAGCTCGCTCCGCCACCTCACGGACGTCCTTCACCCCTGCAGTCACCGCCGAGAGCGGTTCGAACGCCTTCGCCGTGTCGCCGGCGATGAGTCGTGCCACCGTGGTCTTCCCGGTACCCGGAGGACCCCAGAGCACCAGCGACGAGAGGCGGTCGGCCTGGATGAGCGTGCGCAAGGGCCGACCGGGCCCCAGCAGGTGCTCCTGGCCGACCACCTCGTCGAGCGATCGCGGCCGCAGGCGTGCGGCGAGCGGGGCGCGACGTCGGAGTCGGTCGTCGACCGCCGCACTGAACAGGTCCGTCATCCGCACTCCCCGCCGCTCAGGGCAACGGCCCGGACCGGCCGGACTGCCCCGATTGCTTCGACTTCGTGATCGAGAGGCCGAGCTCACGCAGCTGTGCGGGCTCGATCGGGGTCGGTGCACCGGTGAGTGGATCGGCGCCCGACTGCGTCTTCGGGAACGCGATCACCTCGCGGATGTTCTCCTCACCGGCGAGCAACGCGACGAGCCGGTCGACACCGAACGCGAACCCTGCGTGTGGCGGGGCCCCGTAGCGAAACGCGTCGAGGAGGAAGCCGAACCGAGCCCGCGCCACCTCGGGCTCGATGCCGAGAACCGAGAAGATCCGCGCTTGCACCTCGGCCGTGTGGATCCGGACGCTGCCCGAACCGAGCTCCCATCCGTTCAGGACGAGGTCGTACGCGAGCGAGCGCACGTCGAGCAGCTCGGCGCCGCTCCCGTGCTCCAGCAGCTCGAGATCGTCGGGGTGCGGCATGGTGAACGGGTGATGTGCCGGGATGGGACGCCCATCGTCGTCGATCGACTCGAAGAGAGGGAAGTCGACGATCCACGCGAGACGGCGACCGCCTTCACCGACGGGCGGACGACCCAGGTCGAGGCGGATCGCGCCGAGGACGTGATCCGCCATGCGTCGCGGCCCCGCCGCGAGCAGCAGGAGATCGCCCGGCGTCGCGCCGGTCACGTCGACGAGCCCGACCTGCTCGCCTTCGGACAGGAACTTTGCGACCGGGGCTTCCAGCATCCCTCCTTGTTGGACGCGCATCCACACGAGCCCGGGTGCACCGAGCTGCTTGGCGCGCTCGATGAGCCCATCCAGGCGTGAGCGTCCGAGGTCCCCTTGCCCGGGAACCCGCAGCGCCTTGACGGCAGCACCCTGGAACGCGCGGAACTCGGTCGCGGCGAAGACCTCGGTCGCGTCCACGAGCTCGAGCCCGAAGCGCAGGTCGGGCTTGTCGCTGCCGAAGCGCGCCATCGCCTCGTGCCACGAGAGCCGCTCGATCATCGGCGCGGCGTCGCCCGTCACCGCTTCGATCGCCGCGCCCACGACCTCACCGATGACACTCATCACATCCTCGGCGTCGGCGAAGCTCATCTCCGCATCGAGCTGGGTGAACTCGAACTGACGATCGGCGCGCGGATCCTCGTCGCGCAGGCAACGGGCGATCTGGTAGTAGCGGTCGATGCCACCAACCATGAGCAGCTGCTTGAACAGCTGGGGACTCTGCGGGAGCGCATAGCAGCGGCCCGGCGCCAAGCGCGACGGCACCACGAAGTCACGGGCGCCCTCGGGCGTCGACGCGATGAGCATCGGGGTCTCGACCTCGAGGAACCCCCGCGAACCCAGAGCGTCTCGCAACGCAGTGTTGAGCTTCGCCCGCAACCTCAGGTTCGACTGCAGCCGACCACTCCGAAGGTCGAGGTACCGGTACTTGAGCCGCAGCATCTCGTCAGCCTCGGTCCGATCGTCGATCGGGATGGGTGCCGGATCCGCGGCGTTGAGGACCTCCACCGCGGTCGCCGCGATCTCCACGGCGCCGGTCGGGAGCTCGGCGTTCACCGTCCCGTCGGGACGGTCGCGGACGACGCCTTCGACGCGCAGCACGTACTCGGCACGGATGCCGTGCGGGTCGGCACCGGTCGTTGCGTCGGGATCGATGACGACCTGCACGATCCCGGCTACGTCGCGGATGTCGAGGAACACGACGCCACCATGATCCCTGCGACTCGCAACCCAACCGCAGACCACGACCGTGTCGCCACACTGCGCCGGATCGATCTCGCCGGCGTAGTGGGTCCGCATCATTGGTGTTCCTCAGTGAGTCCGGGCGCCTCTCGTCGGGCCCGGATCCACCCGGCAACCTGCTCCCGGGGGACCTCGAGCTGTGCCTCGTCCGTCCGCAGGTTCTTGACTCCGACAGCGTCGCGCTCGGCCTCGGCTCGACCGAGCATGACCGCGTAGGCGGCACCCGAGCGGTCGGCGACCTTCCACTGAGCCTTCACGGAGCGGCCACCGTAGGTGCGGTCGGCCCGAAGACCCGATTCGCGGAGCGCCGCGACGAGAACGGCCACCGTCCCGTCACCCACGCCATCGATGACGAACGCGTCGAGCCCGGGACCCGGGTCGAGAAGCAGGTCTTCAGCTTCACAGGCGATGAGCACCCGCTCGATGCCGATCCCGAACCCGATCCCCGGGGTGACCGGTCCACCCATCTCCTCGGCGAGCTGGTCGTAGCGTCCCCCGCCACCAACCGCGTTCTGGGCTCCGTCGAGCGCGTCGCTGGCGAACTCGAACGTGGTGGACGTGTAGTAGTCGAAGCCGCGCACGAGTCGCGGGTCCAGCTCGTACGGGATCCCCAACGCGTCCAGGCCGCGCTGCACATGCTCGAAGTGCTCGCGCTCCTCGTCGCCCAGATGCTCGGTGATCTGCGGCGCGCGCTCGAGCACGTCCTGCCACTTCTCCTTTTTGGCATCGAGGAGGCGGAGTGGGTGCTGCTCGGCCCGTGCACGGAACTCGTCGCCGAGGCCGTCGGCGTGCGAGAGCAGGTAGTCACGAAGCACAGCCACGTACCGGGCCCGGTCCTGAGGAGCACCCATCGAGTTCACGATCAGCCGCACCCGGCGAAGCCCGAGATCCGTGTAGAACCCGTGTGCGAGCGCCACCACCTCGACATCGACGTCGGGGTCGTCGACCCCGAGCACCTCGGCGCCGAGCTGCCAGTGCTGGCGGTACCGGCCCTTCTGGGGGCGCTCGTAGCGGAAGTTCGGGGCGACGTACCAGGTCTTCCACGGTGGCGTCGGTCGGTGCTGGACGTACGCGCGCACGACCGGCGCAGTGCCCTCGGGACGCAGGGCCAGCGACCGCCCACCGCGGTCGGTGAGCTCGTACATCTCCTTGCGTACGACGTCGCTCGACGCCCCGACCCGCTGGAACACCTCGACATGCTCGAAGATCGGGGTGACGACAAGCCCGTACCCGAAGCGCGCGGCGCGCTCGGCGAAGGTCGCGACGATCTGCATCCACCGCTCGGACTGCGGCGGCAGCACATCGTGGGTTCCTACGGGCGAGCGGTAGGTGGACGCGTCGTCTCGTTCACTCATGTGCGCGCTGCGGCTCCGGGGAGCACGCGGTACGCGTCATAGACCGAGTCGACCCGTTGGATCGACTTCAGGATCGAATCCAGATGGCTCGGATCGGCCAGCTCGAACTCGAACCGGAAACGCGCCACGCGATCACTCGAAGTCTGCGACGTGCTGGTGAGGATGTTCACATGACCTTCGGCGAGAACCTCGGCGACGTCTCGCAACAGCCGCGACCGATCCAGTGCTTCGATCTCGACCGAGACGACGAAGGTGGCCGTCTCGTCATGGTCCCACTCGACCTCGATGACCCGCTGCGCCTGCTCTGCGAGCGACACCGCGTTCGCACAATCGCTGCGATGGACGGAGACCCCGCGTCCCCGGGTGACGAAACCCATGATCTCGTCGCCGGGTACCGGCGTGCAGCAGCGCGAGAGCCGTACCATCACGTCGTCGAGACCCTCGACGTGGACGCCGGCGGCACGGCGGCCGTGCGATCGCGCTCGCGGTGGTCGTTGCGTCGTGACCGGAAGTTGCTCTTCCCCGCCGCGCAGCTCGCGCTGCACGCGCTGCGCAACGCCCCGCGCCGACACATGACCCTGTCCGATCGCCGCGTAGAGCGCATCCAGATCGGCGTAATGCATCGAATCCGCAACGGCCGCGACGACGGTCGTCTGCGCGATCCCCTGTACCGGCAATCCTTCCTTGCGCAACGCCCTGACGAGCTCTTCGCGTCCCGTGTCCATCGCATCCACGCGACGCTCCCGGGAGAACCACTGCCGGACCTTCGAACGGGCACGAGGCGTGCGCACGAACTGCAGCCAGTCGCGACTCGGCCCGGCACCGGCGACCTTGCTCGTGAAGATCTCGATCGTCGATCCCGAGTCGAGCGTCCCGTCGAGCGGGACGAGTCGGCCGTTCACGCGTGCACCGATGCAGCGGTGCCCGACCTCGGTGTGGATCGCGTACGCGAAGTCGACCGGTGTGGCCCCGGTCGGGAGGGTGACGACCTTGCCCTTCGGTGTGAAGACGAACAACTCGTCCTGCTCGAGGTCGATCTTGAGCGTGTCGAGGAACTCGGCGGGGTCGTTCGTGTCGTGCTGCCAGTCGACCATGCGTTGGAGCCACGCGAGGTCCTCGGCGCGTGAGCGTTCCTTGTATCCCCAGTGCGCCGCGATGCCGTACTCGGCCCTGCGATGCATCTCCGTCGTTCGGATCTGCACCTCGACCGGCTTGCCCTGCGGACCGACGACCGTCGTGTGCAAGGACTGATAGAGGTTGAACTTGGGCATCGCGATGTAGTCCTTGAACCGGCCCTGCACCGGCGACCACAGCGAGTGGAGCGAACCGAGCGCGCCGTAGCAGTCCTTCACCGAGTCGACGATCACTCGCACGCCCACGAGGTCCTGGACCTGATCGAACTCGCGTCCGCGTACGATCATCTTCTCGTAGATCGACCAGTAGTGCTTCGGACGTCCGTGAACCTGCGCCTCGATGTGCACGTCGGCCAGACGATCCTTCAGCTGGGAGAGCACGAGCTCGAGGTGCTCCTCCCGCTCCGGCGCGCGGGTAGCCACCATCTGCTCGATCTCCGCGTAGCGCTTCGGGTGGAGCACCGCGAAGGCGAGGTCCTCGAGCTGCCACTTGACGTCGGCGATGCCGAGACGGTGCGCAAGGGGTGCGTACACGTCGAGGGTCTCCTGTGCGATGCGGACCTGCTTCGCTTCCGGCAACGACGCGATCGTGCGCATGTTGTGCAGTCGATCCGCGAGCTTGATGAGCAGGACACGGATGTCGCTCGCCATCGCGACGAGCATCTTGCGGATGGTCGCGGCCTGCTGCTGCTCCCGCGAATCGAACTGGAGGCGGTCGAGCTTGGTGACGCCGTCGACGATGCGAGCGATCTCCGTGCCGAAGCCATCCTCCAGGCCCGAGACCGTGAGCGGTGTGTCCTCCACGGCGTCGTGGAGCAGGGCCGCGGCGACGGTGACGTCGTCGAGGCCCAGCTCAGCGAGGATGGTCGCCACCCCGAGTGGATGTGCGATGTAGGGCTCCCCGGACCGACGCACCTGGTCGGCGTGGACGTCGCGCGCGACCTCGAACGCCTGCACGATCAATGCGGTGTCGGCGCGCCGGTGCCGCTTCTGGTACGCCCCGAGGAGTGGGGCGAGGTCGTCATCGACCTGGGATCGCCGCCACGGAAGCGGGAGGCCGGACCGGCGCTCCGGTCGCTCCGGGCGCAGCTCGAGGGTGCTCATCTCCCCCACCATCGTAGGCGGGAGCGGGTTCGGGCCGGTGCTGCTCGCGACGCGAGGGTCAGTGCCGCTTGCGCCGCCGTTGCCGGCGCGGCCGCGGCGCGATCGGCCCGTCGGGGCGAGTCGGCGAGGGCGGGGTGGCGTCGGCCGGCGCCACGGCACCGGTCGGCTCATCGGGCGCCGCCTGATCGGACGCCGGCTGATCGGGCGTCGGCCGGTCGCGCACCGGCGCCCCGGCCGCAGGCACCGCAGGGGCAACCGTGGCGCCGCCGGCCGGTGGGGTGGCCCGGACCATCTGGGCCACCGAGCGTTCGCGCAGCGCCGCGTTCCGCGGCTCACGCTCCTTGATCCACGCAAGGATCGGCGTCGCCACGAAGATCGACGAGTACGCCCCGACGAGGAGCCCCACGAAGAGCGCCAGCGCGAAGTCGCGCAGGGTCGCTGCCCCGAGGATCCCGCTCCCGACGACGAGCAGCGATGCCACCGGGAGCAGCGCCACGAACGAGGTGTTGATCGACCGCATGAGGACCTGGTTCATGGAGCGGTTCACCATCGACGAATAGGTGTCACCCCGCTCGGTCCCCAGCGCGGCGGTGTTCTCGTTGATCTTGTCGAACACCACCACGGTGTCGTAGAGCGAGAACCCGAGGATCGTGAGGAAGGCCACGACGGTCCCGGGTGTGACCTCGAAGCCGGTGATCGCGTACACCCCGACCGTGATCACGATGTCGTGCACAACCGCGATGATCGCCGACAGCGCCATCTTCCACTCGAAGCGGAATGTGAGGTACGCCGCGATCAGGATGAAGAAGAAGAAGAGCGCAGTGAGCGCCTTACGGCTGACCTGATCCCCCCAGGTCGGCCCGACCGTCACGATCGAGACGGTCGACTCGCCGACCCCGGCGTACTTCGCGAGCGCCGCCGTGATCGCGTCCTGCTGCGCAGGCTTGAGCTCTTGGGTCTGCACCCGCACCGCGTCGTTGCCGAGCACGAGGACCTTTGCGTCGGTCGCCGACGTGTCGGCCAGCGCCTGGCGGACCTGCTCGGCCGAAGCCGCGCCGCTCGCGCGTCGCACCTCCCACTGCGTACCGCCCTCGAAGTCGATGCCGAGGTTCAGGCCCGAGTACACGAGCGCGATCAACGAGATCAGGACAGCAGTACCCGAGAGGAGCGCCCAGAGCTTCGACCGACCGATGAAGTCGAAGCTGGTTCGCTCGTGGTAGATGTCGCCAACGGTTCCCCGGAGTCCCCGACGGCGGTGGACCGGCGCAACCGTCGCGGTCATGACTTCACCCCCGGCGCGTCGAGGCCGGCAGCGATACCCAACCCGCGCATGCGAACGAGCGCCGGTCGTCGTGCCATGAGCGACACGAGCGGATGCATGAAGAAGTACGACACCAACAGGTCGAGGATCGTCGAGATGCCGAGGAAGAACGCGAAGCCGCGCACCGACCCGATCGCGAGGAAATAGAGCACCGCGGCACCGATGAGCGACACGAGGTCGGCCGCGACGATCGTCCGGAACGAGCGCGTGAAACCGCGATCGACCGACGACCGCACCGTCCGGCCGGTGCGCACCTCGTCCTTCAATCGCTCGAAGTACACGACGTAGGAGTCGACCGTCACACCGACCGACACGATGAGACCGGTGACGCCGGCGAGCGTCAACGTCAGGCCGATCGTGGTGCCGAGGTACGAGATCAACGCGTAGATGAGCGCTGCGGACACGAGCAGGCCGAGCACCACCACCAAACCCAGCAAGCGGTAGTAGAAGACCATGTAGAGCGCGACGAGCAAGAGGCCGATGAGGCCGGCCGCGATGCCGGCGTCGAGCTGGTCCTGACCCAACGTCGGCGACACGTTCTGCACGGTGAGCTCCTTGAGCTGTACTGGCAGCGCGCCGTAGTTGACGATCGTCGCGAGGTCTTCCGCCTCCGACGGTGAGAAGTTCCCCGTGATCTCGACATCGCCGGAGAACGACGACGTGCGGAACGCCGGAGCGGATTGGACCTCACCGTCGAGGACAATGGCGACCTGGTTCTGCGGCGGCGACTGGGGGAACGAAGCCGCGGCGAGGTCGTCGAACTTCTTCGCGCCCGTGTCGTTGAACGCGACCGTCACTGCGTAACCCTGCCCTTGCGAGAAGCGGGACTTCGCGGAGTCGACCCCCTTGCCCGTGAGCGCAGTCGGGCCGAGCAGCAACCGCGCTGCGGCCCCCTGCTGCTGCCGGACGGGGAGCAAGACGCACGCGGCGCGCTTGTCGTCGACCGGCGTGGTGTCGGGCACCTCCGTGCCTGCCGACAGCAGCGCGACGACCTGGTTCGGGTCACACGACGCGACTGCAGCCTTGGCGGCATCGTCGGCCGCCGGTACCGTCGTCGTGGTCGAGGTCTCCGCCGCACCCGCGACCCCGGTGGTGGTGGTGGTGGTCGCGCTCGTGTCGCCGGCCGCCGGAAGCTCGGCGATCACCGGTCGGAACCGCAGCTCGGCCGTCTTCCCGACGACCCGGCGCGCCTTGTCGCGGTCCTTCACCCCGGGCAGGTCGACCACGATGTTGTCACCCTGGCGGCTGATCTCGGGTTCGGCGACGCCGAGCCCGTCGACCCGGTTCCGGATGATGTCGACCGCCACATCGACCGACCCACCCTTCACGTCGCCGACCGGCGCGAGTACGACCGAGATGCCGCCCTGGAGGTCGAGCCCCAGGATCGGCTCGTTCCCGCTCGCGAGCGTCGCGCCGAGAGCGAGCGCGACGAGCAGCATCGTGCCGATGAGATAGGTCTGCATGCGCCGGACGGACACGGGTCAGGCAGCCTCGCCGTCGTCGGTCACAGGCGGCGCGACACGTGCCGAGATCGCGCCGCGGGCGACCGTCACGACCACATCGGGAGCGATCTCCAACTCGACGATCGTGTCCTCGAGCTCGTGGAGCCGCCCGTGCAGGCCCCCCGTGGTGACGACCTCGTCACCTACCTGGAGGGCCTCCATCAATGCCCGGTGGGTGGCCATGCGCCGCCGCTGGGGCAGCACGATCAGGAAGAAGAACGCCGCCACGAGGACGAGCAGATAGATGACGATGACCATGCGGGACCTCTCCGGAGACGGCGCGATCGTAGCGGAGCGATCTGCGATCCCACGGGCGCGCCGTCGCCGTCCCCTCGACGGGCCGGCTCAGTCCGGGAACAGTCCCGGAGCCGCCCCCGGTGGACTCCCGAGGCCGAGGTGCGCGAACGCGGCGGGCGTCGCGACGCGGCCGCGGGGCGTGCGGAGCAGCAGACCCTGCTTCAGCAGGAAGGGCTCGTAGACGTCCTCGACGGTCTCGGTCTCCTCGGAGACGGCGACGGCGAGTGTGCCGAGCCCCACGGGTCGGCCGCGGAACGTCTCGCACAGCGCGCGCAACACCGCCCGGTCGACCTTGTCCAGGCCGAGCTCGTCGACCTCGAACAGCGTGAGGGCGGCGCGGGCGACCTCGGCGTCAACCCTGCCATCGGCCCTGACCTCGGCGTAGTCCCGCACCCGTTTCAGCAGCCGGTTCGCGATGCGCGGCGTGCCGCGCGCTCGACGGGCTATCTCGACCGAGCCGTCGGGGGTGACTGGCACGCCCAGGATCCCCGAGGCGCGGTGGAGGATCGTGACGAGCTCGTCCGGCTCGTAGTAGTCGAGGCGAGCGACGAACCCGAAGCGGTCACGCAGCGGGCCGGTGATCATCCCGCTGCGCGTCGTCGCCCCCACCAACGTGAAGCGTGGGAGGTCGAGACGGATCGACCGAGCCGACGGCCCCTTGCCGATCACGATGTCGAGCTGGAAGTCCTCCATGGCCGGGTAGAGCACTTCCTCGACCGTTCGCGGGAGCCGGTGGATCTCGTCGATGAACAGCACGTCGCCATCGTCGAGGTTGGTGAGGATCGCGGCGAGGTCGCCGGCGCGCTCGAGCGCCGGTCCACTCGTGACGCGCAGCGCGACGTCGAGCTCGGCGGCGATGATGCCCGCCAGGCTGGTCTTCCCGAGTCCCGGAGGACCGGCGAGCAGCACGTGATCGAGCGCCTGGGCGCGCTTGCGCGACGCGCTGAGCATGATCTCGAGGTGCTCGCGCAGGCGGGGCTGGCCGACGAACTCGTCCAGCCGGCGGGGACGTAGCGATGTCTCCTCCGCGCGTTCGGTCGGGTCAGCGGCCGCGCTGAGCATCTCGTCCCTCATCGGGCGACCACGAGCAGCCGCAGTGCTTCGCGCAGAAGGTCCTCGACCGAGCCGGTTTCGGGGAGACGGGTGAGCGTCTCGCGCACCTCCTCGGGGCCGTACCCGAGCCCGGTGAGGGCTTCGCGCACCTGGGCGCGCGTGGGAGGCCGGCCGTCGGCATCGACGACGTCACCGAAGCTGCTCGGAACCGGTACGTCGAGTCGCGCGCGCAACGCGACCAGGAGACGCTCCGCCGTTCGCTTCCCGACACCGGGCACCAGGGTGAGGGCATCGAGATCCTGATCCGCGACAGCACGCTGGAGCGCGAGCGGCCCGTGGACCGACAGGATCTTCAGCGCGAGCGTCGGGCCGACGCCGGCGGCGGCGAGGAGCACCTCGAAGGTGTCGCGCTCCTCCCGGGACGGGAAGCCGTAGAGCACGATGGCGTCGTCGCGCACGTGGTGATGAGTGAACAGGAACACCAGCCCACCGGGTTCGAGCGCCGGCAACGCGCCCAGCGGCACGAGCACGCGGTATCCCACGCCGCCGACCTCGAGCAGGGCTTCACCCGTCGGCGAACGCTCCAGGACGGTGCCACGGAGCGAGCCGATCACGTCGCGTCCTCGCGTGCGAGCGCGGCCGTCACGGCACGGGCGAGACCGGGACCAGCGTCCACATCTTGGGCGGGCGTGTCGCCGACAGCCGCGCGTAACGGCGCCGACCACCCGTGACACAGCGCCAACGCGAGGGCATCGGCGGCATCGGGTGGGCTCGGCGGGGTGGCGAGGTGCAGCAGCCGGGCGACCATCTCCTGCACCTGAGCCTTGTCGGCAGTGCCGGAACCGGTGACCGCGAGCTTCACCTCGTTGGGGCTGTAGTGCGTCACGGGGACCCGGGCCCGTGCGGCGACGACGAGGGCGAGACCGCTCGCCTGTCCGACCGAGATCGCGGTACGCACGTTGGCCTGGAACAGGATGCGCTCGACGGCGAGCGCACTCGGCCCGACGTCGGCCACCAGCGTCTCGAGGTCGGCTTCGAGCGCGGCGAGACGCTCGGCGAGCGGACCATCCGGGTCGGTGCGCAATACGCCGTAGGCGACGGCGACCGGCTCGGCTCCCGCCGAGCGCCGCACCGCGCCGTAGCCACAACGCGAGAGCCCGGGATCGATGCCGAGCACAGGCCCATCCGGATCGAACACGGGTTCGATTCTACGAGGCAGCGCCCCGAAGGACGCGGACCCTCACTTCGCGAGCAGCCACACGACGACTCCGATGACCAGCACCCCCACCACGAGCAGCGGCACCACCCGCTTGGCGACCGCACCCCCGGCGACCTTGCCGAGGTTCACCGCCTCGGCCTCGGGCGCATCAATCTTCCGCACGCCGCCCTCTGCCGGCGAACCTTCGCCGGCGATCGGTTCGGCGCCGTCACCGGTGAGCACCATGGCGTGGAGGCACTCGACGAACTGCGCGAGCAGCTTGGACGAGACGTCGGCCATGACCCCCCGACCGAACTGCGCCACCTTGCCCGTGACGTGCAGGTCGGTGTCGATCCCCACCTCGGTCCCCGTGTCGTCGGCCCTCAGGGACGCGGTGACGGTGGCCGCGGCGTTGCCCTGCCCCCGGGTGTCGCGCCCCTCCGCTTTGATCACGATCCGTCGCGTCGCGACGTCGGCCTCGACGATACGGGCCGCGCCCTTGTACTGGGCGGTGATGGGCCCGACCTTCACCTTCACGATGCCGCGGTACTCGTCCCCCTCGACCTCCTGGAGCTGCGCGCCCGGCATGCAGGGAGCGATGCGCTCGACGTCGAGGAGGACGTCCCACGCCTGCTCGACGGGCACGTCGACGTGGAACGTGTCAGTGATCTGCATCGCCATCCTTTCGAATGTCTGGCCGAATGCTGGACGCCTCGAGCGCGCGCAGGTCATCGAGCGTATCGACATCGGCCGGGGAACCGGCGTCCGTGCAGTCGACCTCGACGACAGCGTGGCGCTCCATCAAGGCGCGGGCCCCGACATCTCCCGAGAGACTGCGCGCCTCACCCCAGAGGGAGCGCGCGATGAGCACAGGGTTGGCTCGCTGGCCGCCGTAGGTCGCGGCGGCGAGCGTGGCACCGCCGCCGTGGGCCTCGGCGAGACGTCGGTAGGCCTCGGATGCCACGAGCGGCTGGTCGGCAAGCCCGATGCAGACGGCATCGACCTCCATGTTGGGCTCGAGCGCGTCCAGGGCCGCCCGCAACGAGTGGGCGATCCCACGACGCCAGCTGCGGGCGTGGATCGCGGTGACTCCGGGCGGCGCGGCTGCGATCACGTCGTTCCCGCGGCGACCGACGACCAGCAGGACTGGACGGAGGTCGGTCGCCGTGACCGCCGCGAGCGCCCACGCGACGAGGGGCCGGCCCTGCAGCGTCGCGAGTGGCTTGGGTGTGTCGGACTCGAGCCGCGAGCCGAGGCCTGCAGCGAGGACTGCAGCCGCGACACTCAGACGTGCGCTCCTTCGATCGCGCGCTGCACGAGCACACGGGCGAGGTGCTCGCGGTACTCCGACGATGCGTTGAGATCCGCGGGCGGCTCGGTTTCTTCGGCGGCGTGCGCCGCGGCGGCTTTCGGCGCTGCACCCTCTGCCAGCGCCGTCTCCACGCCGCTCGCACGAAGCGGGGTGGTGCCCATGTTCACGAGCGCCACCCTCGTCGCGCCGGCAACCTGCACCGCCAGTGCGCCGACGATCGCCCAATCCTGCGCTCGTCGGTTGAACTTCTGGTACGCCCAGGCGTCCGGGCCGGTCTTGGGGACCCGTACCTCCGTCAGCAGCTCGTCGGGAGCAAGCGCGGTCTCGAGAAACCCTTCGAAGAACGCAGCCGCGGCGAGCTCGCGCCGGCCGCTGGGCCCCTGGACCACGAACGTGGCGTCGAGCGCGAGCAGCACTGCGGGGAGATCGGAGGCCGGGTCACCGTGCGCGACCGATCCCCCGAGCGTCCCGCGGTGGCGCACCTGGTTGTCGCCGACCTCGGCAGCAACGCCACGGAGGACTCCGCACGCTTCACCGAGCAGCTGACTGGTCTCGAGGTCGCGATGGCGGGTGAGCGCGCCGATCGCGATGTGATCTCCGGCATCGCGCACGTAGGACAGATCGTCGAGGCGTCCGGCGTCCACGAGCACCGTCGGCGTCGCCAGGCGCAGCTTCATGAGCGGCAGCAACGACATGCCACCGGCGATCACCTTCGCCTCGTCGCCGTGCTCGCCGAGGGCCGCGACCACCTCGTCGGCCGAGCCGGCGCGCACGTAGTCGAACGCGGCCGGGATCACTTCGAGCCCGCTGCCGCGAGCACGGCCTTGACGATGTTGTGGTACCCGGTGCAGCGGCAGAGGTTCCCCTCGAGCCCAAGGCGCACCTCGGCCTCCGTCGGGTCGGGGATCTCGTCGAGCAGGGAGACCGCGGCCATCACCATGCCTGCGGTGCAGAACCCGCACTGGAGCCCGTGGTGCTCCCGGAACGCCTGATGGACGGCGTGAAGCTCTGCGCCGGGGGCCAGGCCCTCGATCGTGGTGACCGAGCGACCGTCGGCTTGAGCTGCCAGCATCGTGCAGGACTTCACCGACTCACCGTCGACGAGCACCGTGCACGCGCCGCAGGACGACGTGTCGCACCCGACCTTCGTGCCGGTGAGCTCGCAGGCCTCGCGCAGGTACTGGACGAGCAGCGTGCGGGGCTCCACGTCGTGA
>JALHSW010000414.1 GCA_022865365.1 Acidimicrobiia bacterium
AGCGGCGATCTCGACACCGTCCGCCACAAGCTCGAGGTGCTGCGCAGCCACTGCGCTGATGTCGGACGGGATCCGGCCGAGGTGACGACGACCCGACTCGGCGCGCTGTTCCTCGTCGACACCCCCGAGCAGTCGGTCGAGACCCGCGAGATGATCGTGGGCCTCGCGGGCGAGGAGTTCGCGAGCTCGTGCACGATCGGCAACGACGATGAGGTCGCCGACCAGGTCGCCGCAATCCTCGACGCCGGCGTGCAGGAGCCGATCTTCAACATGCCGTTCGCCGACGCGGCGACCGTCCGCCGGGCCGGTCGGCTGTTGACGAGCCGCTTCGGCTGACTGGGCGATACCGATCGTTCCCGACTCGAAGGGCTGGACGTGGGTGCTCGAGCGCCCGTGTCCGGAGTGCGGGTTCGACGCATCGACGTTGGCTCGCGGGGAAGTGCCCGAGATGATCCACACCAACGCAGCCGCGTGACGTGTGATCCTGGGCCGACCGGACGCAGCACAACGTCCGTCGGAGCGTCCTCCACGGTGGACTCATTCGCCCGCTACTTCGTCCACGACCCGATCCATCACCCGGACGACGTCGAGGAAGGGTGATCCTGGTGCCGGCGAGGTGGGACACCCCGATGAGCCCGGCGTTACCCCGACCCACGCCCAGGGATCTCTGAGATTCCTTGCTCCGAGCCCCGATTTGGGGGCGTAACTGTCACACCCCGCTGCTCGGATGGGGGCATGAGCAGCGCACCTGCTTCCGCTTCCAACCTCGCCGCGGTCGGCGACCTGGCCGATGGCGTCCCGTTCGACTTTCGCGCGCGGGTGGATGAGCTGCGTGGCCGTGGATCGAAGGCGGTCCGTGCGTTCGTGGCGGAGACCCGGCGACATCAGCAGCGGTGGTATCTGCAGGAGCTCGCCGGGACGCTGGCGCTGGACGAGCTCGAAGCGCTCGACGGGCAGCCGGATGCTTCGGTGTCGGCGCGCACCGCGAAGACGAATCGTGAGGTGGCGCGTTCGCTCGAGTCGCTGCCCAAGGTGACGGCCGCGGCGTGGGACGGCGAGCTCTCGAAGGATCAGCTCGTCCCGCTGACGGAGGTCGCGACGCCGGAGACCGATGCCGAGTGGGCCGAGCGAGGACGGCGCACCGCACCGGTCGACCTCCAGCGCCAGGCGCGCGCGGCCCGGACGGTGACTGCTGCCGACGCGGCCGCGCGACGGGCGGCACGGTACGTGACCTCGTGGCGCGACGCGGAGCAAGGGATGGTGTTCGGTCGGTGGGCGTTGCCCGACGTCGACGGCGTGTTGGTCGAGAAGGTGCTGGACCACATGGCCGAGCGCATGCGTCCGGCGAAGGGGATGCGGTGGGGCTCGCTTGCGCATCGGAAGGCCGATGCCCTCGTGGATCTCTGCCGCAACTCCGCGGACGTGGGTACCGCCAAGCGGGCGAAGGCAGTGATCGTGGTCCACAAGAACCACGGCGTCCCCGGCGGCGAGGTAGAGGGGATCCCGATCGCGGAGGAGAGGCTCCAGGAGCTCCTTCCGCACGCGCGGGTCATCGAGCAGGACGATGCGGCGCCCGTGATCGACTACGGCGACGGTCGCATCGCGATCCCGGTCGCGCTGCAACGGGAGCTCGAGCGTCGCGACCATCACTGCCGGTATCCGGGATGCGAGCACACGCTTGGCCTGCAGAACCACCACATCGACCCGGTCGGCTGGGGCGGCCGCACGAGCCGCAAGCTCGTCGTCCGCCTGTGTCCACGGCACCAC
>JALHSW010000041.1 GCA_022865365.1 Acidimicrobiia bacterium
AACTGCGGTGTGACGTTCGCGCCGGTGCGGCCCGACGATCACACGTATCTCGCCGAGATGATGGAGTCGGTCGAGGACATCCCGGCCGCCAGCATCCTCGACGGTCTGCCGTGGAGCTGGCGCACGTACGGCGAGTACCTCTGGTGGCTCGATGACGCGCCGAAGGGCGTGAACATCGGTGGCATGGTCGGGCACACCGCGTTGCGCTACTACGTGATGGGCGACGCCAGCCTCGAACCCGACGTCGTGCCGACCGACGACGAGCTGACGGAGATCACGGGGCTCGTCGACGAGGCACTCGGCGCGGGCGCCCTGGGCTTCTCTTCGTCGCGCACCCTTCGCCACCGCGTCCCCGATGGACGCTTCGTACCGGGAACGTTTGCCGAGGAACGTGAGCTCCTCGCGGTCGCCGACGTGCTCGCGCGTCACGGCCGGGGCGTGTTCGAGGTCGCGCCCCGCTTCGACGGCGACGGACCGGCCGAACCCCGAGTGGAGTCCGAGCTCGCGTGGATGGAGCAGGTCAGCCGCCGCTCGGGTCGTCCCCTCACGTTCAACCTGTCGCACGCGTGGGACCAGGGCGAGCATTGGCGCCATGCGATCGATCTCGCCCGTGCGGCCAACGGGCGCGGGGCCCGGATCCGGCCGCAGACCACGCCGCGGTTCATCGGCGTGCTGACCGGGCTGGTGCATCGCACGCCGTTCGAATCCCATCCGGCCTGGCGGGCGCTGCAGCCGCTCGCGCTCCCCGAGCGGGTCGCGGTGCTGCGTGACCCGGGACGGCGCGCCGAGCTCATCGAGCAGGCGAAGGACGACCACGCCGGCCTCGACCGCTTCTACGTGCTCAACGCACCCGACGGGCTCGCGCGCTACGAGTGTCGTCCCGAGGACTCGCTCGTCGCGATCGCCGACCAGCGCGGCGTGTACCCGGTCGAGGCATTCGTCGACCTCGCCCTGGAGACCGACGGTGCGCTGCTGCTGTCATGGCCGCTGCTCAACCAGAGCGTCGACGCGATCGGCGAGATGCTCCAGGCGCCCGAGATCCTGATGGGTCTCGCCGATGCCGGTGCGCACGTCGGCCAGACCATGGACGCCAGCGCGCCGACCTACCTGCTGACGTACTGGGTGCGCGAGAGAGAGGCCCTCACGCTCGAGGACGCGATCCGCCGGATCACCTCCGACACCGCATCGACCTTCGGCATCCCCGATCGCGGCGTCGTACGCCCGGGCGCGTTCGCCGACCTCAACGTCATCGACTGGGACGGGCTCGCGCTCCCGGTTCCGGAGTACCGCCACGACTTCCCGCACGGCGCGGGGCGCTTCGCCCAGGGTGCCCGAGGCTACGACGCCACGATCGTGAACGGCGAGGTGTTCATGGAGCACGGGGAGCACACCGGCGTGCTCGCCGGCACCCTCATCCGCGGCACCTGAGACCGCGCCCGGGTCGTCGGCCGAGGTCCGTCAGCCGGCGGCCCAGAGATGCCACTCGCCGGGGACGCCCTTGAGCTCGCGCGAGCCTCGGTCGTCGAACTCCAGACCCGATCCGGTCACCAGATCCTTGACCGTGCTGGTCACGAGCACCTCGCCGGGGCCGGCCAGCGCGCCGACCCGAGCGCCGATGTGCACGCCGATCCCGGCGACGTCGTCGCCGCGGCGCTCGACCTCGCCCGTGTGCAGCCCGGCGCGCACCTCGATGCCGAGCGGTCGGACGGCATCCCCGATGGCGCGTGCCGCGCGCACTCCCCGGCCCGGCCCATCGAACGTCGCGAGCAGGCCGTCGCCGGTGCGCTTCACGACGACCCCGCGCTGCGCTTCGACGGCGCGTGCGGCCGCCACGTCATGCTCTTCGAGGAGCGTTCGCCACGCCTTGTCACCCAGCTCGGAGGCCCGGGCCGTCGAGTCCACGATGTCGGTGAACAGCACGGTCATGAGCACGCGATCGACGTCGTCGTCGTGCCGCGCTGGTGCGCCGGTGACGAACTCCTCGATGGTGTCGAAGACGTCATCGTCGTCACCCGGGCGACCGGCGAAATGGAAGTCACCCGGGAGCTCGACGAGCTCGGCGCCCCGGATGTGCTCCGCGAGGTAGCGACCGTGGACCGCGGGCACGATCGGGTCGCCGGTCCGATGGACAACCAGGGTGGGTACGCGAACCGCACCGAGCGCGTGGCGGACGTCCATCCGCGTGTTGTGGCGCAGGATCGTGGCCGCGGCGCCCGGGGACGCGGTCTGACGTTCGTACCGCGCCCGGAGGGCGACGAGATCGTCGCCCGTCCCGCTCACGAACGGCTCGAGTGCCCGACCGGTTCCCCACTTCGCGCGGACCTCCTCGATGAACATGTCGATGAACTCCTCGGGGAGCCCATCTTCGTAGTCCGGAGCCCAGAGCACTCGGGCGAAGGTTCCCCACAGCACCAGGGAGCGCACGCGCTCGGGGAACGACGCGGCGAAGAGCACGGCGAGCGGCCCCCCCCTCGGAGAGCCCGATGACCACGGCCGACTCGATCCCGGCCGCGTCGGCCACCGCGCGCAGGTCGTCCATGCGGTCCTCGGCACTGCCGGTGCCGAGCATCCGGTCCGAGCACCCGGTGCCCCGCTTGTCGAAGAAGACGAGGCGACCGATGCCAGAGAGGCGCTCGAGCAGCCGCCGGGTGGGAGGGAGGTCCCACATCAGCTCGACGTTCGACACGAACCCGGGGACGTAGAGCAGGTCGACAGGCCCGTCGCCCACCGTCTGGTAGGCGATGCTCAGCTCACCGCTCTGCGCGTACTGGGTCTCGGGGGCGGTGACCATCGCCCGGGACCGTAGCGCCGACCGACGAGGCGCGCCGTCAGGATGCCGACCTCAGGGAGAGATGGCGCTCCTCGTCGCGTCCCTCGGCCCACCCTGCTCGTTGGTGTGGTCTATTCCGTCTTGCCGAACAGCTGGATGGCAAGCGTGAGCATCGCGATGCCGAACCCGAGGGTGATGACGGCATCGGCCCAGAGCGGCACCACCCAGTCGAGGATCGTGAGCGGCGCGGCATCCGGCACCACGACGCGGCGAATCGCGTCGACCCCGTAGGTGGCCGGATTCAGGCGCGTGATGACGGCCAGCCAGTCGGGGAGCGCGTTGAGCGGGAAGATCGCACCCGAGAGGAACAGCATCGGCTGGAGGACGAGCGCCATGACCATCTGGAAGCTCTCCATGCGCTGCATGCGACACGCGATGACGATCCCGAACGCAGTCAATGAGAAGGCGAGCAGCAGCAGGAAGAACACCATCTCGAAGAAGCTGAGAACGGTGAACGAGACCCCGACGATCGGGGCGAACACCACCAGCACGAGCCCCTGCGTGACCGCGACCGAACCGCCACCGAGTGCCTTGCCGAGCACGAGCGACGAGCGGGAGACGGGCGCGACGAGCATCTCGCGCATGAAGCCGAACTCGCGGTCCCAGACGATGGCGATCGCCGAGAAGAGGGAGGACGTCAGCACCGACATCGCGAGGATGCCGGGGAAGAGGTACTGCTGATAGCTGACGCCGGCGGCTCCCTGCGCCCCGATCGCGGCCTCGAGGCCGGCGCCGAGCACGAAGAGGAACAGGAGCGGCTGCGCGATTCCCGAGATGATGCGGGTCGGCATTCGAAACAGCCGGATGATGTCGCGCCGCCAGACCATGAGCATCGCCCGCACGTTGCGGACCACGGTCCCCTCGTGCCGCATCTCGGATGAAGCGATGGTGGGCACGCTCGCGGGCACGGGAATGGTGGAGTCGGCCATCGCCTATCTCCGGAACCCGCGGGTCATCGCGTTCATCTTGAACTGGTCGTTTGCACCGGCTTCGGCGTCGCGGATGTCGCGGCCGGTGTACTCCATGAACACGTCGTCGAGGCTCGGGCGCCGCACGTTGACGTTGCGGATGCCGACGGAGAGGTGTTCGAACAGCCGGGGAACGAACCCCTCACCGTCGGGAACGTGGAGGCGCAGTCCGCGGTCGGTGAGCTCGCCGTCGACGGAGAGCCCACGTGCGACCTGCTCGAGCGCCAGCGCGTCGTCGGCGGTCTCGATCGTGACCACGTCGGAGCCGATCGACGCCTTCAGCGCACTCGGCGTGTCGATCGCGACGATCTTGCCCTGATCGATGATCGCGATGCGATCACACCGCTCGGCCTCGTCCATGTAGTGCGTCGTGAGGAACATCGTCGTATCCTCGCGTTCACGCAGCGTGTCGACGTAGGCCCAGATGTGCGCCCGAGTCTGCGGGTCGAGCCCGATCGTCGGCTCGTCGAGGAAGAGCACACGCGGCGCGTGCAGCAGGCCACGGGCGATCTCGAGCCGCCGCTTCATCCCTCCCGAGTAGAACCGCACCTGCTGGTCGGCGCGATCGGTGAGCCCGACCATCTCGAGCAGCGGCGCGGCCCGCTCACGCACCTGGCGCGGCGGACAGCCGTAGAGCACGGCGTGGAACTTGAGGTTCTCCGCGCCGGTGAGGTAGTCGTCGAGCGTGATCTCCTGGAACACCAGGCCGATGCTCGAACGCACGGCTCCGGGCTGGGTCGCTACGTCGAACCCCGCGACGCGTGCCGCGCCATCAGACGGGGTGAGCAACGTGCAGAGGATGCTGATCGTGGTGGTCTTACCCGCACCGTTGGGGCCGAGGAAGCCGAACAGCTCACCGGGCTCTACCGAGAACGAGACGTCGTCGACCGCAGCAAAGTCGCCGAATCGCTTGACCAGGCTCTCGACCTCTACGGCCGGGGCGGTGCTCACTCGGACGGCTGGTCGAGGCTGCTGTTCGCGTTCGCGTAGTTGGCCCGGCAGACGCCGTATCCGAAGAAGAACCCGTCGCGGAACGCGCGCAGACGTGCGAACGTGACATCGAGATCCTTGCGCACGCCCTGCGCCGCCGAGGAGTCGATGAAGGCCTCGACCGTCTCGTCGAGGTCGCCGGGCGAGAAGGCCACGGTTCCGCCCACCGTCTCACTACTGAGGAGCTCGTCGAACAACGCCTGGGCGAAGCCACCGGTGTAGCAGTCGGCCCCAAGCCGTGCGTTGTCGGCGTTCTTCGCTACACCGGGGAAACCCTGCAGCGTCTGCACGTAGGTGGCGAACGGGTCGGCGAGCAGTGTGGTGACCCCGAAGTCACCGATGTCGTCGTAGACGTGCTGGAGATAGTCGCCTTCGAAAGCGAAGTAGCCGTCGTCGGGGCAGTAGAAGACGCTGTTCTTGATGTCGTTGCGCGACGGCGTCGAGCCACCGCACGCGGGAAGCTCGTCTTCGGACGCGCTCGAGTCGAACGAGTGCACGTCGTCGACCGACTGCTCCGGATAGAGCGGCTCGACCTGCGAGTAGAAGCTGTTCAGCATCTCGACGCTTGCTGGGATCACGTCCTTGGCCGGCGCATTGCCGCCGCCCGCCGCGTCCTGCTCGTCGGTGAATGGGATCTCGAACACGTCCGGGTTCGTGT
>JALHSW010000415.1 GCA_022865365.1 Acidimicrobiia bacterium
ACCACGGGCGCCGTGGTCGGCGACGCGCGCGAGGTCGAGGACGGTCCCGGGTTCGCGGTGTTCGCGGCGCGGCTCCCCGACGCCCGGCTGACGCCGGTCGCGCTCCGGGTCGAGGAGACCCCGGACGGAGCATCGGTCGTCGGGTGGCCCGACCTCGACGGCGCACCCGAGACGCTGCTCCTCCTCGCCGACCCGTTCACGTTCCCGCTCGATTCGTTCCTGCGGCGACTCAACGACGACCGACCCGGCCTCACCGTCGTCGGCGGGTGCGCCTCAGCCGCGACGAGGCCCGGTGGCAATCGCCTCGCACTCGACGATCGCGTCGTCGCCGACGGTGCCGTGGGTGTGTTCCTCGAGGGAGCAGCGGTTCGAACCGTCGTGTCCCAGGGCTGTCGGCCCGTCGGGCAGCCGCTCGTCGTCACCCGCTCCGAGGGCAGCTTCATCCGGGAGCTCGCAGGCCAGCCGGCGCTCGACCGCCTGCGCGAGCTCGCCGAGGCCGTGACCGACGACGAGCGCGAGCTGCTCCAGAACGGGCTGCACCTCGGGATCGTCGTCGACGAGCACCAGGCCGACTTCGGACGGGGCGACTTTCTGGTCCGCAACGTCATCGGTGCCGATCGCGACACCGGCGCGATCGCAGTGGGCGACCGCGTCGCCGTCGGTCAGACCGTGCAGTTCCACGTCCGGGATGCCGCCGCAGCCGACGAGGACCTGCGTGCGCTCCTCGCCGGCGCCGAAGGCGACGGCGCCCTCCTCTTCACCTGCAACGGGAGGGGCCGCCACCTCTTCGGGACGCCCGACCACGACGCCGGGCTCATCGCAGAGGTCCTCGGGCCCCTTCCTGCGGCCGGCGGCTTCTGTGCCGGCGAGATCGGTCCCGTCGGGGGCAGGAACTTCCTCCATGGGTTCACGGCCAGCCTCGCCCTCTTCGCCGGAGGTGCCGAACCGAGTTCGGCCGGCGCGCCATAGTGGGGACGAACGGCTCGGCACCTGACCGCGACGACCTGACCGCGAAGAGCCAGAGACGAAGGAGGAGAGACACGTGCCCATGACCGGCGTGGAGCAGCGCGGCATCAACGTGATCCGCGGGCTCGTGATGGACGCGGTGCAAGAGGCAAACTCCGGTCACCCTGGGACCCCCATGGCGCTCGCGCCGCTCGCACACGTGCTCTTCACCCGCGTGATGCGCTACGACGCGGGGGCGCCCGAATGGCCTGACCGCGACCGGTTCGTGCTCTCGGCCGGTCACGCGTCGATGCTCCTCTACTCGCTGCTCTACCTGACGGGGTTCGGACTCGAGCTCGACGACCTGCGCGCGTTCCGCCAGTGGGGGTCGCGCACGCCGGGGCACCCCGAGTACGGCCACACCACCGGTGTCGAGGTCACGACCGGTCCCTTGGGCCAGGGGTTCGCGAACGGCGTTGGGATCGCGCTCGCCGAAGCGAACCTGCGCGCACGGTTCGGTGCGGAGGTCTCCGACCACCACGTGTTCGCGATCGCCGGCGACGGGTGCATGGAAGAGGGGCTCAGCCACGAGGCGGCGTCACTCGCCGGTCATCTCGGGCTCGGCCGTCTCGTCTACGTCTACGACGACAACCACATCACGATCGACGGCCCGACCGAGCTCTCGTTCACCGACGACGCCCGAAAGCGCTTCGAAGGCTACGGCTGGCACGTGGTGCATCTGGGCGAGGTCGCCAACGACCTCGACGCCATCGAGGCCGGACTGCGTGAGGGCATGGCAGAGGATTCACGTCCCAGCCTCGTGGTGCTGCGCAGTCACATCGGATGGCCGTCACCGAAGTACACCGACACCGCGCACGCGCACGGCAACCCGCTCGGTGACGACGAGATCCGCGCGGTCAAGGAGATCCTCGGGACGCCCCCCGACGAGCAGTTCTGGGTGCCCGACGACGTGCTCGCCTTCTACCGTGCGGCAGGCGTCGATGGCCGGCCGGCTCGCGAGGCGTGGGAAGGGCGTCACGCCGCACTCCGCACGGGCGAGTCCGACCTGGCCGCCGGGTACGACGCGTGCCTCGAGCAACGCGGGCTCGCCGGCTGGGAGTCGAAGCTCCCGACGTGGCAACCCGGCGAGGACGTCGCGACGCGCTCGGCGTGCTCGAAGGTGCTCGAAGCCATCATCGACGTCGTGCCGGGCATCGTCTCGGGCGGCGCCGACCTCACCGGGAACACCGGGACTGCTCTCGAAGGGGCTTCGGTGATCGCAACCCACGAGCTCGGTGGGCGACAGATCCACTGGGGGGTGCGCGAGCACGGCATGGGTGCGGTCATGAACGGCATGGCTGTCAGCGCCACGTTGCCTGTCGGCGGCACGTTCTTCGTGTTCTCCGACTACATGCGCGCCACCCCGCGCCTCGCGGCTCTCTCGGGCTACAAGACCGCGTTCGTGTGGTCGCACGACTCCGTCGGGGTCGGCGAGGACGGCCCGACCCACCAACCGGTCGAGCAGCTCGCGTCGCTCCGGGCGATGCCGGGTCTGCGCTTGATCCGCAGCGCAGATGCCAACGAGGTCGCGCAGACCTGGCGCGTCCACATCGACGGCAAGGGTCCGACCGCCATCATCCTCAGCCGCCAGAAGTTGCCCGTGCTCGAAGGAACAGCCGAGCGCGCACCCGTTGGCCTGCCCAAGGGCGCGTACGTTCTCGTCGACGAGGACAACGGTCTCGATCTCGTGCTCATCGCCACGGGCTCCGAGGTACACCTGTGCGTCACGGCACGGGCGATGCTCGCGGCCGAGGGCGTCTCGGTGCGCGTGGTCTCGATGCCGTCGTGGGACATGTTCGAGGACCAGCCCGACGAGTACCGAGATTCGGTGCTCCCACCCGGCGTGCCGACGTTGGCCGTCGAGGCCGGCGTCTCATTCGGCTGGGACCGCTACGCCGACGACGTCGTCGCGATCGACCGGTTCGGTGCGTCAGCGCCGGGGCCGACCGTCTTCGCCGAGCTCGGGTTCACACCCGAGCACGTCGCCCAGCGCGCGCGGGACCTCCTCGCGCTCGATTCCGGAGGCAGCCCATGAGCGACATCGCCCGGCTCAACGACTTCGGCCAGAGCCCCTGGTACGACAACCTCGCCCGATCGCTGCTCACCGGCGGCGGACTGCAGGCCCTGATCACCAACGACGGCATCAGGGGCGTCACGTCGAACCCCACCATCTTCGAGAAGGCCATGGCCGCCGGCGAGGGGTACGACGAACAGCTCGCCGCGTGCGGCAAGGAAGGTCTCGCCATCGAGGACTCCTACTGGCGCCTGGTCGTCGACGACGTCGGGCACGCCGCCGATCTGTTGCTCCCGGTCCACGAGGCCAGCGGTGGCGCCGATGGGTTCGTGTCGGTCGAGGTGTCACCCGACCTCGCGCACGACTCGGCCGGCACGATCGTTCAGGCGAAGAGCTTGTTCGAGCGGCTGGGTCGCAAGAACGTGATGATCAAGATCCCTGCCACCCTCGAAGGGCTCCCGGCAATCGAAGCCAACATCGCGGCCGGGATCAACACGAACGTCACATTGATCTTCTCGCTCGCGCGTCACGACAAGGTGATCGGTGCATACCTCGCCGGCCTCGAATCCTTCGTCGCCGGTGGGGGCGACCCGTCGACGGTTTCGTCGGTGGCGTCCTTCTTCGTGAGCCGCGTCGACACCGAGACCGACCGCCGCCTTCCCGAGGGCAGCCCACTTCGGGGCAAGGCCGCGGTCGCGAACGCGCGTCTCGCGTACCGGCTGTTCACGCAGCGGTTCTCGGGCGGACGCTGGGATGCGCTCGCAGCCAAGGGCGCTCGTCTCCAGCGCCCACTCTGGGCATCGACCTCGACCAAGAACCCGGCCTACTCGCCCACCCTGTACATCGACGAGCTCATCGGCCAGCACACGGTGAACACCCTCGCGCCGGCGTCCATCGAAGCGCTCCAGAAGGGTGACGGGAACCTGAAGGGCGACACGGTGACAGCCGACGTCGCAGGAGCCGATCAGGTGATGGTCGACCTCGATGCCGCCGGTGTCGACTTCGACGACGTCACGCTCACCCTCGAGCGCGAGGGCGTCGCGTCCTTCGCGTCCAGCTTCCACGACGCCCTCGCGACGCTGGAGAAGCGCCGCGCCGAGGTCGGGTGACCGTCGGCGCCGCCTGGCGGTGTCCGGGCGTCAGCGTTTGGGCAGGTAGCTCTTGTCGCGCGTGAGCCACTGCCACTCCCAGAACGGCTCGGAGTAGCCGAGGGCGCGCAGACCCTGGACCGCGAACGCGAGAAGCCCGGCCGCGCTCGGATCGACGGGGTGCACCTCGTACGCCTCCGGTCCGGCGACGCCGGGCAGCACGATCCCGGCCGCGGCGAGCTTCTCCCCGGCCTCGGCCGGTTCGTGATTCCGCGGCGCCACGAACAGGACCGCCGGGGTCTCCCTGCGGTCGCCCCGCGCGATCACCGCGCGCCAGATGATCGGGAGATCCATGCGGGTCGAGAGAGATGCCCGGCGAAGCCCGCTGTAGCCGCCCATCCCCCCGCGTGAGTCGGTCGGCCGGAGCTCGAGCCCGGCCGGTCCCATCATCTTCTTGGTCAGCACCCGGTTCTGAAGTGCATCGATCGCTTCTGCCGGATCGTCCTGGAACAGTCCGTCGTTCCCCATGTCATCAACGGTACGCCGCGAGCGCGGCGGCACGCAGGTGGGCGGCGAGATCGTCGGCCGTCACGTGCGCGTTGATGCCGCTCGGGTTCGGCATCACGTACGCCGAGACGCCCCCGAACCCGCCCCGCTGCTCACCCGCCGTCGCGGAGGCGTCTATGGCCGCCCGGTAGCCCGACAACCCCACGAAGACCACCACCCGGGGCCGAAGCCAGCGGACCAGTCGCTCCAGGCGCCCGGCGCCCTCGCGATACTCGGCCTTCGTCAGCACGTCCGCCCTCGGCGACGCGCGTTTGACCAGATCCGTCATGCCGACGCCGTGCTCGAGGAGCGCGTGGCGCGGGTCTCTGTCGCGGGTCACGATGCCCGCAGAAAGCGCGGCGGGCCAGAACCGGTTACCGGGACGAGCGAAGCCGACGCCGACGTCGGCGGAATACTCGCTGGGGTTCAACCCGCACAGCAGCAGTCGCAGGTTCGGCCCGACCAAGTCGGGCAACGTTCGCATGCGCGTCGCGCGCACGTGGATCCACTCGCGACGCCTCGAAACGACGGCGGAGTCGACCGCGCACTCCTGAACCGAGAAGCCCGCGCCGACGAGCACGTCGGTCAGGGGTTCGACCTCCCATTCGGTGAAGATCCGCCCGGGAAAGTCGTCGTCGGCCAGGACTCCTTCGCTGCTGCCACGGCGCATCGTCATCGCGACCGGCGCGCCCGCGCGCAGCGATTGGTGGAGCTCCATCAGCGCCCAGGGCAACCGAACGCGCGCGACGTGGAGGTAGCTCGCGTTCGCCCAGGCGCCGCCGAACCCACCAGGACGCACCGGGAGATGCTCGAGATCCGCCTGCACACAACGCGCACCCGGCGAGACCTGGCGTGCGATCTCGAGCATCGCGAATGCGGCATCGAGCCCCACCACTGGCTCCCCGAGGGCCGCGAGATGGGCACCGGGCCCGCAACCGGCGTCGAGGCGCATCGCACCAGGCTCGACGGCCCCCGCGAGTGCTTCGGCCCGATCGAGCAAACGCGCCGGGCGCGCCGCCTGCCACTCAAGCGCTCGCGCCTCGTAGACGTCGACGGTCCGTTGCTCCATGCCCGTATCATCGCCGCATGTTCGGTGATGTCCAGATCGTCCCCCACGTCCCCCAGGCGTTCGCGGCCCTCGTGGCGGCGACCGCGCCCGCGTCGATCGCACTCTCCGGTGGCGGCACGGCGCGGGAGTGCTACGAGCTCCTCGCGACTGCGGACGTCGACTGGGGGCGGGTTGACGTCTGGTTCGGCGACGAACGCTGGCTGCCGGTGCACGACCCCGAGTCCAACGAGGGAATGGCACGAGTCACGTTCCTCGACGAGGTCGAACCGCTCGCGATCCACTCGATGTACGACGCTGGTGCGACGATCGACGCCGCGGCCGACGCCTACGACACTGCGTTGCGTGCCGCACCAGCGCTCGAGCTCGTCCACCTCGGCCTCGGACCCGACGGACACACCGCATCGTTGTTCCCGGGATCGGCCGCACTCGACGAGGCGGAGCGCTGGGTGGTCCCCAACGCCGACGACCGGCACCCGCACCGTCGACTCACGCTCACGCTCCCTGGACTCGCGACCGCCAAGCTCGTGGTGTTCACCGTGTCGGGCAGCGAGACGCAGGACCCGTTCGCTCGGATCCGACGTGGGGACGACCTGCCCGCGGCCCGAGTGCGCGCCGAGCGCGTCGTCTGGCTCGTGGACGAATCGGCCTCCGCGGGGACGTAGTCTCAATCCATGCAACGTCCGTCGGGTGCACCCGCGGCTCGAGTGAGCACGCGCGAGGCCTACGACCTCGTCGGTGTCCCCCTCGACGAGCTCGTCGAGGAAGCCGCGCTCCTGCGCGACCTCGGCCACGGGAACCGGGTGACGTTCTCACCGAAGGTCTTCATCCCACTCACCATGCTGTGCCGCGACCGCTGCGGCTACTGCACGTTCGCGAAACCACCGGCCCGGCTCGAGAGCCCCTATCTCTCCATCGACGAGGTGCTCACGATCGCGCGACACGGTGCGGCGATGGGATGCCACGAGGCGCTGTTCACCCTCGGCGAGGCACCCGAGGCGCGGTACCCCGCTGCCGCTGAGTGGCTCGCCGCGACCGGTCACGATTCGACGGTCGCCTACGTCGAAGCCGCCGCGCGTGCGGTGCTCAACGAGACCGGGCTGCTCCCCCATGCCAATGCGGGCGCGCTCTCGGGAGCCGAGCTCGAGCGTCTGCGCGCCGTCAGTCCTTCCCAGGGGATGATGGTCGAGACGCTCGCCGCTCGACTCGGCGAGCCAGGGGGCCCGCACCACGGTGCACCCGACAAGACGCCGGAGCGGCGTCTCGCCACCCTCGACGCTGCGGGCGTCGCGCGGGTGCCGTTCACCACCGGAGTCCTGGTGGGGATCGGTGAGACACGCGCCGAGCGAATCGACGCCCTGCTCGCGATCGCAACCAGCCACGCGCGTCACGGTCATGTGCAAGAGGTGATCGTGCAGAACTTCCTCCCGAAGCCGGGGACGGCGATGCACCGCGATGACCCGTGCGACCCAGACGAGTTCCTGTGGACGATCGCGGCCGCTCGGGTGGTGCTCGGACCGTCGATGCATCTGCAGGCACCGCCGAACCTCAGCGACGATCTCGGCGCACTCTTGGCCGCCGGGATCGACGACTGGGGCGGCGTATCGGCCGTCACGCCCGATCACGTGAACCCCGAGCGCCCGTGGCCGGCGCTCGAGCTGCTACGCATCGCAACCGAGGCTGCTGGCAAGGTCCTCGCGCCCCGCCTCACCGTCTACCCCGAGTACGTGGCCGACGCCGAGACGTGGCTGCACGCCGACGTTCGCACCGCGGTTCTCGCGGCTTCCGACTCCGAGGGTCTTGCACGCGACAGCTCATGGGTGTCCGGCAGCAATGCCCACCCGCCCTCGCTGCTCCCACCCGTCGTTCCTGCGCGCGCGGGCGGAGCGGTGGGCGAGGTGCTCGACGGCGTCGTCGCGGGAGAAGAGGTCGGCATCGACGAGATCGTGACCTTGCTCGGCGCGCGCGGCCCCGAGGTATCACGCATCGCGGAGGTCGCCGACGACCTGCGCCGCGCGACCGCCGGCGACGTCGTCACGTTCGTACGGAATCGCAACATCAACTACACCAATGTGTGCACCTTCAAGTGCAGGTTCTGCGCGTTCTCGAAGGGTCCACTGTCGCTCAACCTGCGCGGCGCGCCGTACCTGCTCGACGTCGAGGAGATCCAACGACGCGTCGTCGAGGCGGTCGACCATGGTGCGACCGAAGTCTGCCTGCAGGGCGGGATCCATCCTGATTTCGACGGCGACTACTACGTCGGCGTCGCCCGGGCCGTGAAGGAGGTGGCGCCCCAGATCCACCTCCACGGGTTCACCGCGCTCGAGGTAACCGAGGGCGCTCGCCGTCTCGACATGCCACTCCAGGACTACCTGCGCACGCTGCAGGAGGCCGGACTGTCCACGCTTCCCGGAACGGCGGCCGAGATCCTCGACGACGAGGTGCGGGCGATCATCTGCCCCGACAAGGTCACGACCGACGAATGGCTGGAAGCGCATCGCCTCGCGCACGAGATCGGTCTGCGCTCGAACATCACGATCATGTTCGGCACCGTCGAGCGGCCCGTGCACGTAGCCCGCCATCTCGTGCGCACCCGCGACCTCCAGAAGGTCACGGGCGGCTTCACCGAGTTCGTCCCGCTCCCGTTCGTGCACATGGCCACCCCACTCTCGCTCCAGGGACGGTCGCGCCACGGCCCCACCTTCCGCGAGGTGCTGCTCATGCACTCGGTCGGTCGGATCGCGTATCGCGGCTGGATCGACAACATTCAGGCCTCGTGGGTGAAGGTCGGAGCCGAGGGCGCCCGCCAGCTCCTCCTGGCCGGCTGCAACGACCTCGGCGGCACGCTCATGGACGAGAACATCTCGCGTGCCGCCGGCGCCGATCACGGCCAGGAGCTCGAAGAGGACGACTTCCGAGCGATCGCGACGTCGGCCGGCCGTCCCCTCGCCCAGCGCACCACGCTCTACGGACGCGTCACCACGGTCGGACGGCGCCTGCGTCCCTCCCATCCGAGCGCAGGCGATCTGGCCCATCCGAGTGCAGGCGATCTGGCGCCGGGCGACCTCGCTGTCGGCGATGCGGTTCCGGTCACGATCCGCACAACTGCGCCCGTCGCGTGAGCACCGCTGGAGCCGGTCGAGGGGCGGGCGCGTCCGTCGACGTGATCGGCATCGGCAACGCACTCGTCGACGTCCTCAGTCACGAGACCGAGGCGTTCCTCGAAACCTACGAGCTCGTGAAGGGCTCCATGGCGTTGATCGACTCCGAGCGCGCGCACTCGCTGTATGACGAGATGGGGCCTGCCATCGAGATCTCGGGGGGTTCAGCCGCCAACACGATGGTCGGCATCACCTCGTTCGGCGGTTCCGCCGACTTCGTCGGTCGAGTTCGTGACGACCAGCTGGGGACCGTCTTCGCACACGACATCCGCGCCGCCGGCGTCGGCTTCGCGACGCCGCCGGCATCACGCGGCGCTTCTACGGGACGGTGCCTGATCCTGGTCACCCCCGACGCGGAGCGAACGCTCAACACGTTCCTGGGCGCCGCGTCGGAGATCGGCCCGGAGGACGTCGAGCCCGCGGCGATCGGCGCCGCGCAGATCACGTACCTCGAGGGATACCTCTTCGATCAGCCAAAGGCCAAGGAGGCATTTCGACGCGCCGCGGCATTGGCGCATGACGCCGACCGGCGCGTCGCACTAACTCTGTCCGACGGCTTTTGCGTGGAGCGCCACCGCGACGACTTCGTCGCACTGGTCGAGAACCAGATCGACATCCTGTTCGCGAACGAGAACGAGATCTGCACGCTCTATGACGTCGGCGACTTCGATGCCGCACTCCAGAACGTGCTGCACCACTGCGAGATTGCGGCACTCACGCGCAGCGCGCGGGGCTCCGTCGTGGTGAGCGGCAGCGACGTCCACGTGATCGACGCGCACCCTGTACCCGGCGGGGTCTTCGACACCACCGGGGCCGGTGATCTGTACGCGGCAGGGTTCCTCTACGGCTTCACGCACGGCTACGACCTCGGCCGGTGCGGTCAGCTCGGAGCGCTCGCCGCGGCCGAGGTGATCTCACATCTCGGCGCGCGCCCCGAGACGTCGCTCGCGACCCTGGCGGGGTCGCTGCTCTCGTGAAGCTCCCCCGCTACCGGACCGGCGATTTTGAGCTCGATCGCGCGATCCAAGACCTGCTCGAACAAGCTGGCGCCACCCACGACGCCGATCTCGTCTTCGAGCTCGTCGTGTCGGCGCTCCGCCTCGCCCGGGACCACGCCGACCGCGGCAACCTCAAGATTGCGAACGCTTCACTCAAGGAGATGCGGTACGCGTTCCACGTGTTCGAGCCGTACCGTGCTGAGCGCAAGGTCGCGATCTTCGGGTCGGCTCGCACACTTCCCGACGACCCGCTGTACCACCAGGCCCGTCGCTTCGCCGCCGCGATCGCTGAACGCGACTGGATGGTGATCACCGGCGCCGGTCCCGGGATCATGGAAGCCGGCATCGAGGGCGCAGGGCCTGACAACGCCTTCGGGGTGAGCATCCGGCTACCGTTCGAGGCGGTCACGAGCGGCTTCATCGCAGACGATCCCAAGCTCATCAACTTTCGGTACTTCTTCACGCGCAAGCTGTCGTTCATCAAGGAAGCGGATGCGTTCGTCCTGCTGCCCGGCGGCTACGGCACGCTCGACGAAGCCTTCGAGCTCCTCACCTTGGTGCAGACCGGAAAGGCGCAGCCCGGCCCCATCGTCATGCTCGACGTTCCGGGCGGCACGTACTGGGAGTCGTGGAGCGAGTTCGTGCGCACCGAGCTCACCGCACGCGGGTACACGTCGGAGCACGACCTGTGCCTCGTGAAGGTGACGGACGACGTCGACGTCGCGGTCGACGAGGTGACCGGCTTCTTCACCAACTACGACTCACAGCGCTTCGTCGACGGGCGGCTCGTGTTACGGCTCCGGCGCGCCCCGGACGACGCCGACCTCGCGCGACTCACCGAGGAGTTCTCCGACATCGTCGCTCGCGGGCAGATCGAGCGGGTCGAGGCCGCTCCGGCCGAGGTCGCCGACGATGACCACGTCGATCTGGAGCGGGTGGCGTTCTGGTTCGATCGACACGGCTGGCCCCGCCTGCGCGAGCTCATCGACCGCCTCAACGGCCACATTCCGCACCCCTGAACGGCACCCCGGAACGGTCGCACTAGTCCTCGGAGGTGCCGCCCAGGGCATGGATGGCCCGCTCGACTGCCCGGCGGGCCTTCAGGATCTGACGCTCTTGGGCCGCCGAATCGGCGTCGCCGTCTTCGGCCGCCGCCCGCAGCCGGTCGTAGGCGAGGTCGCGCAGGCGCTCCTCGACCGACGCGAGCTGGGCGATCAGGTCATCGAAGCCGGTCATCGGTTCCTCCACACGTCGAATCCATCAGGGCGTCGAATCCATCAGGGCGTCGGCCAAGAGCTCGGCCGGGTGCCGCACGTCGAGCCCTGCGGCCCCCAGGTGCATGGCGCACCCCGGGTTGGCGGACGCGACGAGCACCGAGGCGTCACCGGCGGCGGCACGAATCGCCGCGACCTTTCGATCGCGAATCTCTCCAGCGAGGCGCGGCTGGGCGGCGGCATAGACACCGCCGGCACCGCAGCAGAGGCCGTCATCGTCGGTCCCGACGACGGCGTAGGCCCGGGCAAGCACCCCGTGCACGGCGTCCGCGGCGTGCTGAACGTGTTGAAGGTGGCAGGGGTCCTGGACCACGACGGACCGACCGCTCACGACCAGATCCAGCGGTGGTCGCGCCACGAGCCACTCGGAGAAGTCGCACACCCGAGCCGCGAACGCGGCTGCTTCGGGCGTCCCGAGCAGCGTGCCGTAGTCCTTCATCGCCGCACCGCACCCAGCGCTGTCGACGACGATCGGCTCGTCGCCCGGCAGGTGAACGATCACACGGCGCGCGAGCGCGCGAGCCTCGTCGGCCCGACCCGCGTGGAGGTGCAGCGCGCCACAGCAGCTCGCGCGCCGGTCGGACACCGCAGGGACCGCACCCGCGGCACGCATCACACGGAGCGCGTCGCGGTGCACATCACGCTGCCAAGCATTCATCACGCAGCCGGTGAAGAGGATGACGTCAGCATGGAGTGGCGCTGCGCCGGGCAGCGGTCGAAGCAGCGACGGGACGGAGATGCGCGACACACCGAAGCGCCGGGGAACGAGATGGAGGCGCTGGGCGGCCAGGAGGGGCCAGGTGAGGGTTTGCAGCAGCCACCGACGCGGGAGCACCACTCGGTACCCGAACCACTCGAGCACCCGCCGGATCGAGGAGTGACCGCGCGGATGGTCGCGGTACAGCGCTGCGCGCGCGCCCTCCATGAGCTGCCCGAACGGCACCCCCGAGGGACACGCGGCCTCGCACGCCCGACACTGCACGCATTCCTCCATCGCCGTCTCGAACTCGACACCGATTGCGGCGGCGTCGGACTGGACGGCCCGCATCGCTGCGATGCGCCCACGGGGCGACGCGATCTCGAGCCCGGTCACGCGATACGTGGGACAGTGCGGGAGACACAGGCCGCACGCCACACACGCGACGAGCGCTTCGTCGTCGAGCCCCAACGTCACGACGGCCGGACCTCACCGCGTACCTGAGATGGGGACTCCGGGATGGGCAACCGACCCGGTGCAAGCTTCCCCGTCGGATCGAACGCGCCCTTCACACGCGCCAGCAGGGCCGCGTTCGGGAGGTCGATCCCGAAGCCGTCGAGGCCCGGTGCACCCGCTTCCCGCAAGAGCCAACCGCCGCACCGTTGCGCGTCGGCACGAGCGGCGCCGAACGCAGCCTCCGAGTCGGTCGCGACGTGGACCGTCCCCACGCCGATCTCGGCGACCCATCGGACACCATTGGTGGCCTCGAGCGCGCGGGCCAGCTCGACGACGCGTCCGGGCGCGACCGATGCACGCCCGCGGTGTTCGCCGACCGGCCACGTGAACGGTTCCGCGGCTTCGAGCCCTGCCCCGGCCGCCTCCGTCTCGACGTCCGCGGGATGGCCTTCGAGTCGAACCCGCGTCACCGCGCCGTCCCACGCCACCGTCGCCGGACGCAGGAAGCGCGCTCGCACCGCGTCGGGAGCGTCGTCACTCACTCCCCACCACACGAAGGCCGGAACTGGGCGACAGCGCAGAATCAGGCGAGTCAGCACGCCGATGGTGCCCAACGACCCGACGAGGAGCCGCGGGATGTCGTAGCCGGTCACGTTCTTGACCGTTGGGCCACCGCCGCGCACGAGCCGGCCGTCGGCCGTCGCGAACCGGACTTCGAGCACCTGGTCGCGCAGCGGCCCGACGCGCGGGCGCCGCGGTCCCGAGAGGCCGCTGGCAATCGTGCCGCCGACCGTCGCGGTCGGGTCCCGGGGATCGAGCGCGCACTCCTGACCTGCTGTGGCCAGCACCTCGGTCAGCTCGGCGACCGTCGTGCCCGCGCCTACCGCTACGGTCAGATCGGCCGCGTCGTAGGTGACGACGCCGACCGGCGCTCGCACGACCGTGGCCTCCTCGGGTGGGAGCCCCCCGACCTCGCGGTGCGTCCCGCCCCCCGTCGGGTCGACGCGCGATGCTGCCCCGACCACGCGGGCCACCTCTTCCTCTGCCTGGATCAGATCCACGTGCCCTCCCCATCGGCTGAGGGAGGAGCCCCGCCAAGCTCCCCGCACCGACTGCCGCGCGGGAGCACCTTGTCCGGGTTGGCGCGCCCCGCAGGATCGAACGCGTCGCGAAGTCGCGCCTGCGCATCGAGATCGTCGGGTCCGAAGACCAGCGACATCGCGTCGCGCTTCTCGATGCCGATGCCGTGCTCACCCGAGAGCACGCCCCCCGCCTCGACGCACGCACGCAGGATCTCGTCGCCGGCGTCGCGTACACGGGCCCAGATCCCTGGTTCACGCGCATCGAACGCGATCAGTGGATGCAAGTTGCCATCGCCCGCGTGGAACACGTTCATCACCGTGAGACGCTGGCCGGCACACACCTCGGCGACTCGACGCAGGACGTCGACCAGCCGGGTGCGGGGGACGACCGCGTCGTGGAGGTAGTAGTCGGGTGCGATCCGGGCGATCGCGCCAAAGGCCGACTTGCGTCCCTTCCAGAGCAACGCACGCTCCGCGTCGTCGGCCGCGATGCGCACCGTGCGCGCGCCGCTCGCTCGCCCGATGCGAGACACCTCATCGACCTCGGCCGCGACGCCGGCCTCGAGTCCGTCGAGCTCGACCAGGAGGACCGCGGCGGCGTCACGCGGGAAGCCGGCGCCGACAAACTCTTCGACGGCGCGGGTGATCTCCGCGTCCATCATCTCGAGCGCGGCAGGGATGACGCCTGCTGCGATGATCCCGCTGACAGTCGCCGCCGCATCGTCGATGCTGGAGAAGTCGAGCAGGAGAGTTCGGATCGCGCGCGGGTTCGGGGTGAGACGGACCGCGACGCGCGTCGCAATCCCCATCGTGCCCTCGCTCCCGACGAAGCAGCCGCGCAGGTCGTAGCCCGGCTGGTCGGGCTCGAGGCCACCGACCCGGACCTCGGTCCCGTCGGGTAGCACGACATCGATGGCCAGCACGTGGGCAGCGGTCACCCCCGATGCCAGGCAGTGCGGCCCACCGGCGTTGGTCGCCACGTTCCCGCCGATGGTGCACGCAGCCTGCGACGACGGATCCGGTGCGTAGTGCAGCCCGAGATGGCGGATCGCACGGCTGAGATCGAGGTTCAGAACGCCGGGCTCGACCCACGCGACCCGAGCGTCGGCGTCGACGTCGACGATCCGGTTGAGGTGCGTCGTGACGATGAGGATCGGGCGTCCCAGCGGTGTCGCACCGCCCGCCAGCCCGGTACCGCTCCCGCGCGCGACGAACGACCGATCGTGACGCACCGCGACATCGACCGCCGCCGCTACATGCTCACCACGATCAGGGAAGCAGACGACCGCGGCTTCCCCGCCTTGGTGACCTGCGTCGCGCGCGTAGAGCGACAGCTCCAGCGGCTCGGCGCGCGCGCGATCGCGGCCGAGTACCGACCGGAGGTCGGCAAGGAGGGCACGGTCGTCGGTATGTTCGTCGGGCCATTGGTCGAGGCGGTCGGAGGCGATTGCCGAAGATTACCGACGGCCCTGGGTACGCTCGCTCACCAAGAGCACCCTGCACCGAGCAGCCGACGACACCAAGCCTGGAGGAGCCAATGGCCGGCCCCACCCGCGAGTGGGTCACATTCGACGATCCGAAGGAAGAACGACGTTGGCAGATCGACGTCACGTACCTCCTCTCGTCGTGGACTTGCATCTTCGGCGCCGGGTGCCAAGGGGTGCTCACCGCTCCAGCACCGGAGCTCGTCCAGGGTTGCTGCTCGTACGGTGCGCACTTCTCCGACAAGAAGGACCGGGATCTGGTGGTCCGCGCGGCGCGGCACCTCACTGACGACGAGTGGCAGTTCGCCGCGACTGCCCGCAAGAAGGGTATCTACGCGAAGGCGGGCAAGGACGAGGACGGCAAGGTCGAGTGGCGGACGCGGCTCGCCGACGACGCGTGCATCTTCCTCAACCGGCCCGGCTTCGCCGGTGGTGTCGGGTGCGCCCTTCACATCCATGCCGAGCGCACCGGTAAGCACCACAGCGCGGTGAAGCCCGAGGTTTGCTGGCAGCTCCCGCTGCGCCGCATCGACGAGGACCAAGAGGACGGAAGCGTCGTCTCGACCCTCACGGAGTTCGCTCGCGACGGCTGGGGCGAAGGAGGCGACGACTTCGCCTGGTGGTGCACCGAGGCGCCCGAGGCGTTCGTCGCCAATGTGCCGGTCTACAAGAGCCTCGGCGAGGAGCTCCGCAAGACGCTGGGCAACAAGCTGTACCGCCAGGTCGTCGCGTATCTCGATGAGCGGGTACGAGCCGAGCCCAAGCCCGTGGTGCACCCGACCGAGCAACGCGTCAAGGTGCTGCCGACCCGCCGTTAGACGAGCGACAAGCCGCCGTCGATCACCAGCACCGCGCCGGTGAGCCACGCTGCGGTATCGGACGCGAGGTAGAGCGCAGCGCCCGCGATGTCGTCGGGCGCTCCGATACGCCGCATGGGGTGACGCGCCGCGATCCCCTCCTCGTCCGTCTCCCAGAGGGCTCGGGCCATGTGCGTCTTGACGAGGCCGGGAGCGAGCGCGTTCACGCGCACCTCGGGACCGAGCTCGAGCGCGAGCTGACGCGTCATGAGGACCAGGGCCGCCTTGGACGCGTTGTAGATCCCGATGAACGGCGAGGGCCGCAGGCCTCCGACGGAGGCCACGTTCAGGATCACACCACCGTGCTCGCGCATCCAAGCGCGCCACGCCGACTGGGCGAGCAGCAGCGCGCCTTCGAGGTTCACCTCGAGCACCTTTCGCACCTTCGCGGGTTCGGTCTCGATCATGGGACCGAACGCCGGGTTCGTGGCCGCGTTGTTCACGAGGATGTCGAGGCTGCCGAGCTCGTCCACGCACCGAGCGACGGCTTCCTCAATGGCCGTGGGCTCCCCCGCCGATCCGGCGACGGTGACGATGGTCCCGCCGAACTCGTGCACCGCGCGCTCGGTCTCGTCGAGCTCGTCGGGCTTGCGAGCGAGCACGCACACGGCCGCACCCGCGGCCACGTACGCCTCCACGATCGCCCGACCGATCCCTCGCGTGCCTCCCGTGACCAGGGCGACCCGCCCATCGAGGCGGAGCGCAGTCGCCGGATCAATCACCGCGCCTCGATCATCGATGCCCGATCACAGGTACAGGCCGGTCTCGGCCTCGGCGCGGCTCGATGCGGTCGCGTGGACGTCGCGTTCACGCAGGATGAGGTAGTCCTCGCCGCGGATCTCGACCTCGTAGCCGCTGTCGGGCGCGAACAGGACCCGATCGCCCTCTTCGACGTTGCGGACCGTCGGTCCGACCGCGACCACCGTGGCCCAGTGGAGGCGCCGGTCGAGGTTGGCGGTCGCAGGGATCAGGATCCCGGCCCGGGACTTGCGCTCGCCGATCTCGTCAGAAGGCCGAGCGAGCACGCGATCAGCCATCATGCGGATCGAGTGCTTCACGTCGCTCGGTTCCGCTTCGGACATGCGAGCGAGGTTACCGCCGGGTCTCCCGGCCACCCGCTTCCGGGCGCGCAGGAGGCCTCGGCTAGATTTTGCGTCACTCGGCCCCTCCTTGGAGCACCGTGTCCGACTTCGTCGCCCCGACAACCAGCCCGGTACCTGTTGCGCGCACGCGCACGCGTCAGCTGACCGCGACGCTCCGGACATACTTCCTGCTCACCAAGCCGCGGGTCATCGAGCTGCTGCTCGTCACGACTCTCCCGGCGATGATCCTCGCCGAGGATGGCATCCCCTCCCTCGGGCTGATCGCGGCCGTGCTCTTCGGGGGCGCACTCGCAGCCGGCGGCGCCAACACCATCAACTGCTGGATCGAGCGCGACAGCGACCACATCATGAAGCGGACGCGTCACCGCCCGCTCCCCGCCGGCGACGTCGAACCCACGGCCGCCCTGGTCTTCGGGCTCGTCCTCGAGGTCGTCGCCTTCGGTTTCCTCTGGGCGACGGCGAACCTGCTCGCCGCCGCGCTCGCCGTGAGCGCCATGCTGTTCTACGTGTTCGTGTACACGATCTGGCTGAAGCCCCGGAGTCCACAGAACATCGTCATCGGCGGCGCGGCGGGCGCCGTGCCCGCACTCGTTGGTTGGGCTGCCGTGACGGGGAGCGTCGCGGCACCGGCGTGGGTGCTGTTCGCGATCGTCTTCTGCTGGACGCCGCCTCACTTCTGGGCGCTCGCGCTCAAGTACCGCGACGACTACGCGGCGGCCGGGATCCCGATGCTTCCCGTGGTGAAGGGGACCGCGGTGGCCGCGCGTCAGATCCTCGTCTACTCGGTGTTGGTCCTCGTGGTGAGCCTGACGCTTCCACTGGTCACGCCGATGACGCCGATCTATCCGATCGTTGCGGCGGTCCTCGGCGTGCTCTTCGTGATGACCGCCGAGCGCCTGCGGCGCGACCCGAGCCCCGAGCGCGCCATCAGGCTCTTCACCTTCTCGAACACCTACCTCGCGTTGCTCTTTGCGGCCGTTGCCGTCGACACTCTCCTCCGCGCCTCCTGAGGCAGCGGCCCCGCGGCACCGGGGCCTCCTGCTGCTCATCGCAGCGCTGGTCATCGCGATCGTGGGCGGCGTCACCTTCTGGGCAGTCGCCGCGAACGACGGCGGGGACATCGCCACACCAGCGCCCCGACCGCCCGGAGGGGCGTCGGGCTCGGACCCGTCCTCGCCGGGCTCCTGCACACCGGCCGTGGCGCCTGGACCGGCAACCATTGGCGGGGTCGCGCCCGAGTTCCGGCTCCGCGGTCTCGACAGCGGGTGCGTCGACCTCGCCGCGCTGCGCGGTCACCCGGTCGTGATCAACTTCTGGGCCTCGTGGTGCTTCCCCTGCCGCGCGGAGATGCCGCTGCTCCGCGACGCGTACGCCAAGCACCACGACGAGGGGCTCGAGATCGTCGGGATCCCCTCCCGGGACATCCCGTCCGACTCGCGTGCCTTCGCCGAGAAGTACGGGGCCACGTGGCTGCTCGCACGCGACCCCGAGTCAGCCGTCGCGAACGCGTACGGCGTGCGCCCGATCCCCCAGAGCGTCTTCGTGCGACGCGATGGCACCATTGCCTCGCACATCCGAGGCATGACGAGCGCCGAGTTCCGTCGCGAGCTCGACAAGATCCTCCGCTAGCGGCTACTCCTCCCACCGGAAGAAGCGCACTGCGACGAGCGGGGCGACGATCGCCCACGCGAGGAGGACCCCGGCGCTGCCCCACGGGAACGAAACGCCGCCCAGCGCGTCGCGCACACTCTCGGAGAGCGCCGCCGCCGGGAGGGCCCGAGCGAACGTCTGCAGCGCGTCCGGGAGCTTGTGGAGCGGATACGCCATCCCCCCCAGGAACAGGAGGACGAGGAACATCGCGTTCGCGGCCGCGAGGTTCGCCTCGGCGCGCAGCGTCCCCGCCATGAGCATTCCGACCCCGGCGAACGCAACCGTGCCCAGCAGGAGAAACACGGCGGCGAGAACCGCGCCGCCGGTGACCTCCCACCCGAGCACGAGGCCGGTGACGACGATCACGATCGTCTGGAGCAGCTCGATCACGAGCACGTTGATCGTCTTCGCTACGAGCAGACCCCCGCGCGACAGCGGTGTGGAGCCCAGGCGCTTCAGCACCCCATAGCGGCGCTCGAAGCCGGTAGCGATCCCAAGGCTCACCATCGCCGTCGACATCACCGCGAGTGCGAGCACCCCCGGCACGAGGAAGTCGACGGGGCTACGGACCGTCGTGTTGACCGCGTCCACCTTCGTGAAGAAGACGAGGATCCCGACCGGAATCAGGAACGAGACGAGCAGGCTCTCACCGCGTCGGAGCGTCAGGGTGAGCTCGACCCGCGTCTGGCCGAGCACCGCGCGCGTCGCTCGGCTCACGACGGGAGCTCACGCGTGAGGCGGAGGAAGACCTCTTCGAGCGAGCGCCGGCCCGCCTGGAGCTCACCGAGGCGGATCCCGGCGTCGCGCAGCCACACCGCGAGGTCGGCGACCAGCTCGGGAGTGGCTTCGGCTGCGATCAGGTACTCGCCGGCGCGCGTCTCGGTCACCGCATCCGGCCCGAGGCCGAGTGCAGCGCCGAGTTCCACCACGGCGATGCCCGCTGTGCACGAGAAGCGCGTCTCGTCACCCGCCGCCGCACTCGTGAGCTCCGTGGGCGTCCCGAGCGCGACGAGCCGACCATGATCGACGATGGCGAGGCGGTCGCAGAGCTGCTCGGCCTCGTCCATGCCGTGCGTGGTGAGCACGACGGTGACGCCGTCGTTGCGCAACCCGCGCACGAGGTCCCACGTCGTGGCCCGCGCGTGGGGATCCATCCCGGCGGTCGGTTCGTCGAGGAACAGGACGCGCGGACGGCCCACGAGCGCGAGGGCGAGGGAAAGGCGCTGGCGCTGCCCCCCGGACAGGCGTCGGACGAAGGTCTGGCGGGCGTCGTCGAGTCCGAGGGCGCCGAGGAGCCGTTCGGGGTCGTCCGCGTCGTCGTAGAAGGATGCGAACAGCCGCAGCGCCTCCAGGGGGCGAATCCCTGGCGCCAGTCCACCCTCCTGGAGCATGACCCCGACCTGAGGTCGGAGCCGGCGCCCATCGGCAATCGGGTCGAGCCCCAGCACGCGAACCGTGCCGCGATCCGGTCGGCGGTAGCCCTCCAGGATCTCGACCGTCGTCGTCTTCCCCGCGCCGTTCGGGCCCAGGATCCCGAACACCTCACCGGTGGCGACCCGGAGCGAGAGACCGTCGACGGCTCGCGTCGCGCCGTAGTGCTTCTCGAGCTCGACGACCTCGATCGCCTCGGTCGCCGGGGTCATCGGGCGCGCAGCCTACCGGAGGCTCTCGATCGGCCCTGATCCAGCGATCAGCCGCGCAGCAGGCTCCGGCCGACGACGAACGCCTGACGTGATCTCGGTACTCGAGCTCGGGCCGAGAACACGTCGCCGTCCGCGCGCTCGACCGCCTCCAGGATCTCGGCGTGCATGTTCCGTGCGGCGCGGATGCACCGCGCCGACGTCAACGGCAGCAAGGACATGCCGCGGTCGGCTGACGCGAAGTACTCCCGCGTGCGTCCGACCTCGAAGGACATCAGCGCGCGCCACTCGGGCGTCACCCGCCGCAACCAAGGATCCGCGCCGAAGCGCTGGAGGTCCTCCTGCGGGACGTACACCCTCGCCCTGTCGAGATCCGACCCCACGTCGCGCAGGAAGCCCGTCAGCTGGAACGCGATGGCCAGGTCGCGGGCGCGTGCGATCGCTTCGGCGGACGTCGGCTCGAGGATCGGAAGCATCATCTCCCCGATCACCGCCGCCGAGCCGTCCATGTAGTCGAGCAGGTCGTCGAAGGTCTCGTACTCGCCCACGGTGAGATCCATCGTCATGGCGCGGAGGTAGCGCCGGAAACAATCAGGGTTCAGATCGAACGCGGCCACGGTGTGCACCACCGCCTTGAGCACCGGATCGTCGGAGTCCCCACGGTCGAGATCCTCGAAGAATCCGTCGCCGTACTCGACGAGCGCGCGCTCCCGCTCCTCGGGTCCTACCGGACCGAGTCGCTCGAGCACATCGTCGGCGTGGCGACAGAAGCCGTAGAGCGCGTGAACGTGATGCCGCTTGACCCGCGGCAGCAAGAACGTCGCCGCGTAGTAGATCTTGCCGTGCGCCCTGATGAGCTGGCGGCAGCAAGCGTAGGACTCGTCGAGCGTCGTCACCGACCCGCACCGTACTCATCCCTACCGGATCGGCAACCGGTACCCGCGGGAGAACGACTCACCCGTACCACCCCACTCAGACCTAGTGGTCGCGCCAGGCAACGTACGAGCCGAGCTCCTCGAGGGCCTCGCGGGCCTCGTGCGTGATCGGCGCGACCAGGAGCGCGGTCAACGACTCGGCGACGAGTCGCTCGATCGTGGTTTCGATGTCGTCGCGCGCTCCGGTGGTGATCAGGAGCTCCTGCAGCGCGGCGACCTCGGCGTCGGTCAGGTCGGGCTGCCCGAGCCGTGCGAGGAGCGCGGTCCCCTCGGCCCCGACACGACCAGCGGCCACTGCGACAAGCGGCGTCAACTTGCCCTCGCGCAGGTCGTCGCCCACCGGCTTGCCGATGACCGACGCGTCGCCGAACACCCCGAGCAGATCGTCACGGAGCTGGAACGCCTCCCCCAACGGGAGCCCGACCGCGCTGAGCGTAGGACCGAGCTCGTCGAGGCGCCCGGCGAGGGCCGCGCCGAGATGCATTGGGCGCTCGACCGTGTACTTGCCGGACTTGTACCGCTCGATGCGCGCAGCCTGAGTCGGATCGCTCGAGCCGCTCGCGGTGCCCACGAGGTCGAGGTACTGACCGACGCACAGCTCGACGCGCAGCTCGTCGAAGATGCGGCGCGCGTCACTACGCGTCTCACCGAACAGCACGTCGGCGTACACGAAGGCGAGGTCGCCGATGAGGATCGCCGCGCCCTCGCCGAACCGACGGCCCTCCGCCCGCCAGCCCCGCGCCGCGTGCAGCGCGACGAAGTGCGTGTGGATCGACGAGAGGCCGCGGCGCCGGTCCGACCCGTCCATGATGTCGTCGTGGACGAGCGCGAACGTGTGGAGCAGCTCCAACGCGGCGCCGGCATCCACGACCTCGCTCGAGTCGGGAGCACCACCGGCGCCGACGTATGCCCAGTGACAGAACGCCGGGCGGAGGCGCTTGCCTCCGGCGAGCACGAGCGCGCGCAGGGCGGCGAGCGGCTCTTCGAGGTCGGGGTCGACCGCACCCCACCGGTCGATCTCGGCATCGAGGAGCTCGACGACACGCACCTCGGCGCGGCGGCCGACCTCGGCGAGACTCGGTGGAACCCCGGTCGCGCGCCGGGCAGACGCAGGCACCGGGTGAGCGTACGCCGGGCACCGGGTCGGCCCCGAAGCGTCGCGCCAGTACGATCCGCGACCGTGCCCGAGTTCCTCTCCCCTGCGTGGATCACCGAGCTCGACTCCGCGCTCCGGGCGCTCGAGCCGTCGGAGGCTGCGTCGGAGACCGTGCCCGAGAGCGAGTCGGAGGGGCGGTTCGTCATCGAGCAACGCGTCACGAGGCCGGGGGCCGACGCTCACGTGCACCATGTCGTGGCGAGCGGCGCAGGGTTCCGTGCGGTCGGCGGGCCGGCGCCCGCACCCGACCTGGTGCTCACGACGGATCTTCAGACCGCGGTCGCGATCCAGCGTGGTGCCGTGAACGCACAGCTCGCGCTCGCCTCCGGCCATCTGCGCCTGGGTGGCGACCTCAACCGTCTCCTGGCGACCGCCCAGCTGTTCGCCAGGCTCGATGACGTGTTCATGACACTCCGGGACCGTACGACGTACCCGAGCGGCAGCGGCGCAAGCACCCACCGCTAGCATCGTCGCCATGACGATCTCCGAGACCGAGTTCCGCAACCAAGCTCGCGCGTTCCTGGATGCGAACGCCGAGCGACGGGTCGAGGAGACCCTGGAATGGGGCAAGGGTTCCGACCAGGTCGGACTCCTCGACGAGAAGTCGCCCGACCAGGAAGCCGAGGAGATTGCCGCGGCCAAGAAGTGGAAGGCCACCGAGTTCGACGCCGGCTTCGGCTGGATCACCGGACCCGAGGAGTACGCAGGGCGCGCGCTCCCGGCCAGCTATGAGCGCGCCTACCGCGAGGTCGTCGCCGACTACTCGATCCCGTCCCAGTCGATGTTCGGCATCGGGCTCGGCATGGTCGCCCCCACGATCCTCGCCCACGCGATCCCCGAGGTGAAGGACCGCTATCTGACGTCGATGTACCGCGGCGACATCGTGGGTTGTCAGCTCTTCTCCGAGCCGGTCGCCGGATCCGACCTGGCCGGC
>JALHSW010000004.1 GCA_022865365.1 Acidimicrobiia bacterium
CCCGGGTGGCTCGACCGCGCGCTCCCCCACGTTCAACCTCGAGGGCACCGACGCCGCCTCCCGGGCAAGCCCTCTGCGACGTCCACGAGCCTGACCGCGGCGGTCGTCGGCTCGGGAACCGACTCGCCGTGCGCCTCGCCGCCGAGACCTGCCCGCTTGTACGCCGTCGCCCGCAGAGCAGGCCGACTTCTCGAACCCTCCGAGGTAGGCCAGCACTCACCTCGAAGAGCTGCCCACTCCGCTCCCAACTGACAATCGGGTGCTACTCCGACGCATCACGATCGGTGAGACGGGCGACGGGAACGCAGGGTGCGACCTTCTGCTCGAAGCGGTCGAGCGCGCGGAGGATGAGAGCGGTCAGTTGGCGTGGCCCTCGGGTCAGCTTGGAGCGAGGTGACGCCCGCGCGGCCGTCTCGGCCTCGCCGGCATCACTTGCGAGTGGTGAACGAGAAATTCGCGCTGGTTGCGGTGTTGCCGCTCGCATCGGTGCTCGACACACGGTAGCTGTACTTCGTTCGCCGCGCGAGCCCGCTGATCTTCATGTCATGAGCGGTGACGAGCGCGCCGTTCTGAATGCTCAGCACCGTGGCCGAGCTCACCCAGTACTCGACTCGCGAGGTGCTCGTTTCGTCGGTGGACCATCGAACGCTGGCCGAAGTGGCCGTGACGTTGACGGCTCCGACGCTGCTGATCACGGGCGGCCGCGTGTCAGCCGGCAAGGTCGTGGTGGTGGTCGTGGTGGTGGTCGTCGTCGTCGTGGTCGACGACATCAGGGCCGCGACGTTGCTGCGGATCGCGGGCAGGAGGGTGTACAGCGCACCGCCGGGGCACTCCGTGGCCTCCCAGTCTCGATGACCACTGATGTTCGGGCCCGTCCATTTCGCCCCGCTCACCGGGGTGGTGAAGGTGCTCGAGCCCATCGGGTCGAGGCCGTGCCGGGACGCGAGATCGGCGAGCAGGGACTCCAGCGCCGATCGAGCTGGCGCGGAAGGCCCCTGCGTGGTGAGGGTCCCCAGCAGCGCAGCTCCGACGTTGCCCGAGTTGTAGCCGCCGACGTGCGCAGCGGTCACCACGAGCCCGGTGGCGTCGTGGCCCGGGTCCGGATCGGTCCCCGACCAGCGACCTTCGTAGGTCCTGCCGTCCTCGTCGATCAGGTACTGATAGCCGATGTCACCGAAGCCGCGATCCACCGCGTGATAGCGATAGATCGCGCGCACGGTGGCGGCAGGGTCCGGATCGCCGTTGAGGGTCGCGGTGTGGTGCACCGTGAGCTTCTGTGCCGGGTAATAGGCCGTCGGCCAGATCTCGTTCCCCAACGCGTCAAAGCGCAGCGACTCGTCCGCCCCCCACTCCGAGCGGCGAATGACCGAGACCGCCGCGCCCGCGGCGTCCCCCGGCCCTGCGCCGATCGTCAGCGGCGGTCCATCGGTCGTGTTGATCGCGACGGCGCGCGGCTGCGCCGCACCGACGGGAAGCCGCACCTGGTAGGCCGCCGCGTCGGCACCCCAGACCAGGCCACTCGCGACGGTCCCGGCAACTTCCACCCCGTCCCCGGTCAACTCCGCCCACGGACCCCACTGTGCGCCGTGCTGGAATCGGATCGCGCCTCCGGACGCGTCGCCGTCCCATTGCACTCCGACGTAGTCGATCGGGAACCCCGGCGTCACCGGCGCTGCTCCGACAGGTGCGACGTGCGCGAGCGTCCGCGGAACTCGGACCGCCTCAGCGACGTCTCCTACCGTAATGACAACGCCAGCAACGAACGCCGTGACCACCAGACAAGTCACCGAACGCTTCATCGCCCTCGCACATGCCGACATGAATAGGGATGCTACCTGCTCGCCGAGGCCCAGTCATCGGGCGGCTGCGGGCTTTGGATCGTGGAAACCGAATCGCCGAAAGGAAAATGGACCGCAACGCGGTCTCACGCGGCCAGGCCAACTCGACGCAACAGAGCCGCCGTCGGTGAGCTACGTCGGTCGGGCGCCGGCCCCCATGATGCCCACAGTCATAGTTGCCGTGAAGGGAATCGACCAGCCCACCGATGCCGAGAAGCTCGCCTTCGTCGTGGCGGTCCTGCTCGACCAGGTGGGGTCGAACGCGAAAGGAAGCCCGGCCGAAGCCGGGCTTCCCTCCGCGTGCCCCGTCTGGCCCGTTAGGCCAAGCGGCGGTAGATCAACTGGGTCGTCAGAGACGGCTCGTCGGCGTAGACCGAAGCTGCCTCCTTGTCGACGTACTTCCCAAA
>JALHSW010000042.1 GCA_022865365.1 Acidimicrobiia bacterium
CCACCCGACGCCCGCAGCTCACGGTAGAGACGGTCGAGCATCGGCGTCGTCAGCTTGTCCAGACGCACATTGCCGAGGGTCGGCGAGATGTTGCGACGGATGTAGCGGCGGTAGCCGTGCAGGGTCGACGCGGCCAGGTCGGGACCGGCCTGCTCGAGCCATTGTTCGAGCAGCTCACCGACCGTCACCCGGACGTCTCGGTGGTCGCCGGCGCCGACTTCGAGCAGCAGCCGCGCCTCGAGCTCGCGCGCCTCCTTCGGTGGGCGCGCCTGACCCGGCTTCGCCGGCACCGATCCCCGAGCCCGGCGTTCGCGGCCGGTGACCGGGTCGGTGCCCGCGTAGACGGTCACTTGCCAGCGGTTCCCATGGCGGCGGATCACTTTGACACTGACCACTCGGTGCCAAACCGGTGACAAAACCGATTTGCCGCTCGGGAGAATCGCGAAAACCGTTGTGCGGTAAGTGGGGCCGGAAGGGATCGAACCTTCGACCGAGGGATTATGAGTCCCCTGCTCTGACCACTGAGCTACGGCCCCGGTGGCGCATCGTACGCAGGCCGTGAAGGGTCGGAGAGCGGGTCGTCGCTCACGCCTCTTCGAGGTAGTCCCGCAGACGCTGCGAGCGCGTCGGGTGGCGTAGCTTCGCGAGGGTCTTCGACTCGATCTGACGGATCCGCTCGCGGGTGACCCCGAACTCGCGACCGACCTCCTCGAGCGTGCGGACCTGTCCGTCGTCGAGACCGAAGCGGAGGCGCATGACCGCCTGCTCACGGGGACTCAGCTCGAGCAGCGCACGCTCGATCTCGTCCTTGAGTCGTTCGCGCTCGGCCGCGAAGTCGGGTGAGATGGCGCTCTCGTCGGCCACGAAGTCGCCCAAGTTGCTGTCGTCCTCCTCGCCGACCGGCGTCTCGAGCGAAAGGGGCTCGAGGGAGATGCGCTGAATCTCGCGCACCTTCTCGGGGGTCAGATCGACCTTCGCCGCGATCTCGTCGACGGTCGGCTCACGGCCGAGCTCCTGCAGCATCGAACGCTGCATCCGCAACACCTTGTTCATCGTCTCGACCATGTGGACCGGAATTCGAATCGTGCGGGCCTGATCGGCGATCGATCGGGTGATGGCCTGGCGAATCCACCACGTCGCGTACGTCGAGAACTTGAAGCCCTTGGTGTAGTCGAACTTCTCGACGGCACGGATCAGCCCGAGGTTGCCCTCCTGCACGAGGTCGAGGAGCGCCATCCCCCGTCCGACGTAGCGCTTCGCGATCGACACGACGAGGCGCAGGTTGGCGCTCGTGAGCTGCTGCTTCGCCAGCTCACCGTCGACGAGGGCCTTGACTTCGACGGCGACGGTGTGCGTCGCCGAGTCCGCGTCGAGCGAGACAACGAGCGCTGCGGCGAGAAAGATCATCTCGGTGTAGCTCTCGGCGGTCTTGGTCGCGGTGCGATTCGTCGGCTCGAGGGGCTCGACCGGACGCGGCAGCAACTTCGTGAGCTCCGCCTCGAGCGCTCCCCCGATCTTGACGACCTGGTCTGCCTGCCCGTCGTCGAGGTCATCACACGCGCGCAAGCGGTCGGCGAGCTCGAGGGCGCGTTGCAACGCACTCCGCGTGGATTGACGCTTTGCGAACTCGTCGATCTCGGCATCGACGGCGAGCGGTGAACCGTCTTCGTTCGTGTCGGTTGCCGCGTACGCGTGAGCGCCGGCCTCGATCCGACGGGCGTACTCCCTCTCCTGATCGGCGGTCAGCAGCCGGACCTTGCCGATCTCCTTGAGGTACATGCGGACCGGGTCGAAGCTGCCGCCCTCGCCTCGGTCGCGACCGGCTTCGAGGGCATCGTCGAGCCGTTCGGCCGCGGTGCGCCGTTGGCGCGGCCGGACCAACGCCTCGCCGGTCCGGGGCGCCACGGCCGGCTCCGAGGGCGGCGGACGACGCGCTTCCTCCTCACGCAGCTCTTCGTCGATCTCGTCGACGACGTCGATCCCGCGCGCCGCCAGGCGTTCGTAGATCGACGCGAGCTCGGCGGTCTCGGGCTCGAGCGTGTGGAACGCGGCGAAGATCTCGCCCGATGTGACCGAGCCGCGGTCCCCAGCGCTCGCTACGAGCGCCTCGAGGTCGGGGCCGTCGACGTGCTCTTCGGTGACCACGTTTGGCTCCGTCACGCCTCCTGCTCCACTCGCGTGTTCCCTCCCGACGCGCCTTCGCCATTCTGAGCGCTCTGCCGCGCCTCGGTGACGACCCACCTTACCAACTGCATCGCAGCCTCCTGGGCACGCGACCAGTCACCGACCTCACGTCCGTGCGCGACAGCGTCGAGCTGCACCTTCACGGTGCTCGCGCGCTCGTCGCCGTCGCGCAGCATGCGCGCGAGCATCCGCTTCGCGACAGGGTCGACCGTGTTCACGATGAGACGCGCACGTACCGTTGTCGGTTCGTCGTCGGCTTGGGGATCCTCGACGGCAAGACGCTCGAGGAGATGTCGCACCGGGCCTTCGGCGGCGTCGATCGCCTGGTGCATGTCCTGCGAGGACACGAGCAAGTCGTACGCACCGCGCGCGACGGGATCGAGGAACAGTGCCTCGTCGAGCCAGTCGGCGACGAGCGCGGGATCGTGCACCGCCCAGCGCAGAACGTCGAGCTCACGCCGGTCGACGCGCAACGGTTCGACGGGCTCCGGTGACTGCTCGCTCTCTCCTTCGTGCTCGGGACGCGACGGACGCCGGTGCTGGGGATCGCGACGGGGTTCCATCGCGGCGCGGGTTACCTGGCTGCGAACACCGTCGGCATCGAGGTCGAGGCTCCCGGCGAGCTGGATGACATACTGGTCACGCACGAGCTCGCTGGGATGCTCGGCGACCATGCGTGCCGCCGCTTCGGCGGCACGGGCACGCCCCTCGATCGTGGTGAGATCGGCAGCGGCGAGAACGCGGTCGACCCGGAACTGCAGGAACGGCTGGGCCCGCTCCAACGACGGGAGCAGCTGGTCGGGCGTGTCGCGCCACAGGTCCCCCGGGTCCTTCCCTGCTGGCAGATCGGCCACCCGCACCTCGAGCTCGAGCTCCTGCTCCCAGCGGTACCACCGGTCAGCCGCGCCCGCGCCGGCTGCATCGCCGTCGTAGGCGAGGATCACTCGACGCGCGAGGTTCTTCAGCATCTTGGCGTGGTCGTCGGCGAGTGCCGTGCCGCAGGTCGCGACGGCGTTGGGCGCACCCGCCAGCGCGTACGCCATCACGTCGGTGTAGCCCTCGCAGATCACAGCCTCACCCCGCGCCACGATGTCGGCCTTGGCCCAGTTGAGCCCGTAGAGCAAACGACTCTTCTGGTAGATCGGCGTCTCGGGCGAGTTCTTGTACTTCGGTCCGTCGTCGCCGAGCGCTCGACCGCCGAAACCGACCGCCTCACCCCGCGTGTCGTAGATCGGGAACATCAGCCGGCCGCGAAACTGGTCCTGGAGCCGGTTCGCCTTGTTCACGAACGCGAGCCCTGCGGAGACGATGTCGTCGCGCGAGAACTTCTGCTGCTGCAGGTGCCGACTCAGCACGTCCCATTCGTCGGGCGAGTACCCGAGCACGAACCGGCGCGCCGCGTCGCCGTCGAACCCGCGCCCGCGCAGGTACTTGCGCGCGGGCCCACCGTCCGACGACTCGAGCAGCAGCGTGTGGTAGTGAGCGACGGCCGCAGTCACCGCTTCGACGAGGCGCGACCGGCGCGACCGGTCCTTCTGCACGCTCTTGTCGTCGTAACGCAGTGTGATGCCCGACCGCTGCGCGAGCCGCTCGACCGCTTCGACGAAATCGAGGTGCTCGGTCTCACGCATGAACGTGATCGCGTCACCCGAAGCCTGACAGCCGAAGCAGTAGTAGTAGCCGTCGGGATTGACCGAGAACGACGGCGTCTTCTCCTGATGGAAGGGGCAGAGCCCGCTGTAGCGCTGACCGACGTGCTTCAGCGCGACCGACTCACTGATGAAGGCAACGATGTCGGTCTGATCCCGGACCCGGGCGATGTCTTCGTCGAGGATGCCCACCGCGGCCGAGGTTACGACCCCGTCAGACCCCTCGGGGCAGGTCGTCGGTTCGCCAGCCGAGGAGCTCGACCCCGAGCCCCAGCGCGAACCGGTCGGTCATCCCACTCACGTAGTGGACGGCGAGCGCCGCCGCTCCGGGCGACCCGGCTCGCACCCCGTGGACGTCGACGTCGGGGAGGCGTCTGGGGGTGTCGGCGAAGTGGTCGACGAGCCCCCTGAGGAGGCGGATGACCCGCTCGGCCTGCTGACGTGCCGCCGGCCGGAGGTAGATGCGCTCGAAGTTGAAGTCACGGAAGGCCTGGAGCGCGGTCGCGGCCGGGTCGGTCATCCCGACGTGGCCCGTCCGCTCGATCGCATCGAGCACGGCGAGCACGAAGCCCCCGATCTGCTCGGACCGCCGAGTGCCGACGACTGCTCGCACCTCCATCGGCAGGTCGTCGGGTTCGAGGATCCCCGCCCGAACGGCATCCTCGAAGTCGTGGCAGACGTACGCGATGCGATCGGCCCACGCGACGACCTCACCCTCGGGTGTGGCCGGGGCCGGGCGGCGCCACGAGTGGTTGCGCACGCCGTCGAGCGTCTCGACGCAGAGGTTGAGCTCGGCCAGGGTGACGTCGGCGCCGTAGACCGCGTGGTCGTACCCGGTGCCAGGGAGGTACGGCGAGAAGGCCTCCTCGGACGCGTGGCCGGCCGGGCCGTGGCCGCAGTCGTGCGCGAGCGCGATCGCCTCGGTGAGTGGGACGCACAGGTTCGCGACCCGGGCGATCCCTACCGCGACCTGCGCGACCTCGACGGCGTGGGTGAGGCGGGTCCTGAGGTGATCGTCGTCCGGGGCGATGAAGACCTGGCACTTGCCCGCGAGCCGGCGCCACGGGCGGGAGTGCTTCACCCGGTCCAGGTCGCGCTCGAAGCAGAGCCGGAACGGGTCGGGCTCCTCGGGGCGCTGCCGGTCCCCTGCGCCCACCGGGCGAGTCGCGCCCGGCGCGAGGGACGCCGCGAGCGCGGCCTCGCGCTCCTCACGGGTGCGAAGTGGGCCACCGACGAACGCCGGTGCCCCGGCATGGGCCCGCACCACGTTGCGCTCGAGGTCGGTCGTCTGGAGGTCGGTCGTCTGGAGGTCGGTCACGAGATCGCTCATGGTTCGAGGGTAACCCTGGGGTGTGACAGCCAAGATTCCTTCGCCCGGGACGGCCCGATCCGGGCGTAAGCGTCACACCCCCCTGGCATCGTGGGGGCTTGGAAGCGATCGCCCGACTCGAACAACTCGTCAGCGATGACGCACAGGCGCTGGCCGAACTGGATGTCGACGCCCTCGGCCACGACGAGGCAGTCAGGATGCACCGGGACGCGGACGACCTCCAGCGCCGCCTCGGAGACCTCCGGCTCAGGCTCGAACGCGAGTCCGGATAGCCGGCCGTCGCCAACCGGCGGCCCACGCGGGCGTGTTCGTGGCGTCGTGGCGTAGAGGACGCTCGGATCGACCCGTCACCGCGAAGGGATCGCGTACGTCACCGTCGCCTGCGCGATCGGGTCGGCGTCGCCTTCGGAGTACATGAGCACATCGCCCGTCGCGAGGCGCTTCCCCACACGGTGCAACCGGACGTCGGCGATCACGTCGACCGGAGCCCCCGGGCGGAAGAAGTTGATGTTCAGGCTGACCGTCATGGTCATGGCCTCGCGACCGACCACGCCGAGCAGGGCGACCCACACCGCGCAGTCGGCGAGCGCCATCAGCGCGGGCCCGGCCACGATCCCGCCGGGCCGCAACCGCTCCGGCGAGTGGACCAAGCGCAACCGCGCGGTCCCCTCACCGATGTCCTCGATCACGTACGCCCGGGTGCTCCCGGGCCAGACCTCCTCGAGGAAGTCGCGGACCTCGGACGCGTCGAGCACGGGCATCGAGCGCCGAACCGCTCAGGCCGTGGTGCCCGGGCCGCCCGACCCGAGCGCCGCGTGCGCGGCCGCGAGGCGGGCGAGCGGCACCCGATAGGGCGAGCACGACACGTAGTCGAGCCCGATCTCGTGGCAGAACTGGACCGACGCCGGGTCGCCGCCGTGCTCGCCGCAGATCCCCAGCTTCAGGTCCGGCCGCGTCTTGCGGCCGTCCTGCACCGCCATGCGGACGAGCTGACCGACACCTTCGACGTCGAGCGTCTCGAACGGGTTCGCGTCGATCAGCTTCAGCTCGAGGTAGCGCGGCAGGAAGCGACCCTCGATGTCGTCGCGGGAGAACCCGAATGCCATCTGCGTGAGGTCGTTGGTGCCGAACGAGAAGAACTCGGCGATGCCCGCGATCTTGCCGGCGATGAGCGCGGCACGCGGGGTCTCCACCATCGTGCCCACGAGGTAGTCCACGAACTCGAGCCCATGTCCCTCGGACGCCATCTCCGCGGCGATCTCGCGCACCCACCCGATCGCGAGCGCGAGCTCGGGCTCGGTGACGGCCAGCGGGATCATCACCTCGACGCGAGGGTCGCCACCCGCGAGCTTGCGCTCGACGGCCGCCTCGAACAGCGCCCGCACCTGCGTTCGGTACAGGTTGGGCTTGAGCACACCGAGGCGCACACCGCGGGTGCCCAGCATCGGGTTCGACTCCTGAAGCTGCTGCGCCGCACGCAACAGCGTGCGGCCGCGATCATCGAGGTCACCCTTGGCGTCGCGCACGAGGAGCTCCTCGATGTTGGGAAGGAACTCGTGCAACGGCGGGTCGAGCAGGCGCACCGTGACCGGCAGCCCGTCCATAGCCTCGAGGATCCCGACGAAGTCGGAGCGCTGGAGCTTGCCCAGCTCCTGGAGCGCGGTGAGCTCCTCCGCCTCATCCTCCGCGAGGATGAATCGCTGCACGAGCGGGAGGCGGTCACCGAGGAACATGTGCTCCGTGCGGCACAGACCGATTCCCTCGGCCCCGAACCTGCGCGCGACCTCTGCGTCGTGCGGCAGGTCGGCGTTCGTGCGCACCCCGAGTATGCGGAACTCGTCGGCCCAACCGAGGATCACGTCGAACGGCCCCGATGGTTCCGGCGTGACCACCGGGACGGCGCCGACCACGACCTCGCCGCTGGTGCCGTTGATCGAGATGAGCTCGCCCTCGCGGACGACGGTGTCGCCCACCGCGAACTGCTTGCCCTCGACATCGATGTCGAGCTCCGAGGCGCCACACACCGCCGGCGTGCCCATGCCACGCGCCACGACCGCCGCGTGGCTCACGAGGCCACCGCGTGACGTGAGGATCCCCTCCGCGGCGATCATGCCGTGCAGGTCGTCGGGTGACGTCTCCGGCCGCACCAGCATCACCGACTCACCGGCTTCGTGGTGGGCTTCGGCCGCGTCGGCGGTGAAGTAGACCTTCCCGACCGCGGCGCCCGGCGACGCGTTCAGGCCGTTGGTGAGCGCGGTGTACTTCGCAGCCGGATCGAACTGCGGGTGGAGCAGCTGATCGAGCTGCTGGGGCTGCACGCGCAGCACCGCTTCGCGCTTGTCGATCAGTCCTTCTTGCTCCATCTCGACGGCCATGCGAAGCGCCGCGGCCGCAGCGCGCTTCCCGACCCGGGTCTGGAGGATGAACAGGCGACCCTGTTCGATCGTGAACTCGATGTCGCACATGTCGCGGTAGTGCGTCTGGAGCGCGTTCATCACGTCGAGCAGCTGCAGGTGGCACTCCGGGAAGTCGTTCCCCATCGCGTCGAGTGGCTCCGTGACGCGGATTCCCGCGACGACGTCTTCGCCCTGGGCGTTGGTGAGGAAGTCGCCGTAGGGAAGGTTCTCACCGGTTGCCGGGTCGCGCGTGAACGCAACCCCGGTACCGGAGTCGTCGCCCTTGTTGCCGAACACCATCGTCTGGACGTTCACGGCGGTGCCGAGGTCGTCGGGGATCTTCTCCATCCGGCGGTAGACCCGCGCTCGCTCGCCGTCCCACGATCGGAACACGGCCTCGATCGCGAAGCGAAGCTGCTCGTGGGGCTCCTGGGGGAAATCGATCCCAGCCTCGGCGCGCACGATGCCCTTGAACGTCTCGACGAGACCGCGCAGCGCTTCGGCGTCGAGCTCGGGGTCGGTCTTGACCCCCTGCTCCTTGCGGAGCGCCTCGAGCGCCTTCTCGAACGCGTCGCCCGAGACATCGAGCACGATCTTGCCGAACATCTGCACGAAGCGGCGGTACGAGTCCAACGCGAAGCGCTCGTTCGAGGTCTGCTTCGCGAGGCCGTTGACCGATGCGTCGTTCAAGCCGAGGTTCAGGACCGTGTCCATCATGCCGGGCATCGAGAACGGCGCACCCGAGCGCACCGACACGAGGAGCGGGTCGCCTTCGTCGCCGAGGTGCTTGCCCATCTTCGTCTCGAGGGCCCCGAGCGCCGCAGTGACCTCGCCCATGAGCCCGTCGGGCAGGGCGTCGCCGCCGGCCATGTAGGCGTTGCAGGCCTCGGTGGTGATCGTGAACCCCGGTGGCACCGGCAGGGCGAGCTTGGTCATCTCGGCGAGGTTCGCCCCCTTGCCTCCGAGCAGGAACTTCTGCTCCTTCGAGCCCTCCTCGAAGGCATACACGTACTTCACTGGATCACCTCTCCGGGCGCCGTCGCGTGGCGTGGGCGGTTGCGGGGGTTCCGAGCCTAGCGAGACTCAGAACGATGTCCGCTGTGGCTTGTAGCGGGCGACGATCACGATCGTCTTGCCCACCCGGTCGCCGAGGGACAGCAGGTCCTTGGCCATGAGGAACGACAGCCCGGCCATGATCGCGAGCAACGCACCGAAGAAGCCGAGGAGCAACAAGGCAACAATCGGGATCGCGTAACGGGTCAGCACCCGCGAGATCCGGGGGAGGTTCCCGGTCTCTCGGTCGACCACGACGATGTGCGTCAGGCGCTTGCCGAGCGTCTGACCCGTGATCGTGGTCGGGAGCACGAAGTACGCGAGCAGCACCGCGAGCGCGACCGCGGTGACGATCCCCTGCACCGTGTCCTTGTTCGCCTTGGTCTCGACCACCGCCCCGATGCCGATGATCGCAGCACCGATGAGCCCGACGATCGCGATGTCGATCAGGGCCGCGGTTGCCCGTCGCCCGCTCGGCGCGAGCTCGTGGCCGTCGAGGAAGACCGGCGGCGCGTTACGCCGGGCCGGCCGTCGGGTGACGGGAGTGTCGTCCGCGTCGTCCCGGTCGTCGTCGAGGAGGTCATCATCGTCGACGAGCTCGCTCTCGGCTCCGGTGTTGTCGATCCCGTGCGCGGTGTCGTGGCGCTCGCGCTGGATCGGGTCGCTGAGCACCTGCCACGCGGCGCGGATGCGCGCTTCCTCGGCTCGCGCCGCAGCGATCGACGAGCCACTCGGGCGCTTCGCGGTCTCCTCGCGGGTCACGCCGGCCTGCGCCTCCGAGAGCTGCTCACGGTACGCGTCGCGAATCTCGTCCTTGCTGGCGTTGGACGCCACCCCGAGAACGTCGTAGTTGCTCTCGTCTTCGTTCACCACGGCAGTCGCTCCCGTAAGTAGGTGACCAGTCCGTCGACCGGAATGCGTTCCTGGGTCATCGAGTCGCGATCACGTACCGTGACCGCCCGGTCGTCGAGTGTGTCGAAGTCGACCGTCACGCAGCACGGCGTGCCGACCTCGTCCTGGCGCCGGTACCGGCGCCCGATCGACCCGGAGCTGTCGACGTCGATCATGAAGTGCGGACGCAACGCGCCCGCGATCTCGTCGGCGACCGGTACCAGGCGCTCGTTGCGCGACAGGGGCAGCACCGCGACCTTGATCGGAGCGAGGCGCGGATCGAGGTGCAGCACCGTGCGCTTCTCGGTCCCGCCCTTGCCGTTGGGCACCTCTTCCTCCTCGTACGCCGCGAGGAGGAAGGCGAGCGTGGCGCGGTCGGCGCCCAGCGCGGGCTCGATCACGTAGGGCACGTAGCGATGATCGTTCTCCTGATCGAAGAACGAGAGCTCCTGTCCCGAAGATTTCGCGTGCTGCTCGAGATCGAAGTCGGTGCGGTTCGCGATGCCCTCGAGCTCGCCCCAACCCCAGGGGAACTCGTACTCCACGTCGGACGTGGCGGTGGAGTAGTGCGACAGCTCTTCGGCGTCGTGCGGGCGCAGGCGGAGCTTCGACTCGGGGACGCCGAGGTCGAGGTGCCACCGGAATCGCTCCTGGCACCAGTACTCGTACCACCGGTCGGCGTCGTCCGGCGGCACGAAGTACTCCATCTCCATCTGCTCGAACTCGCGGGTCCGGAAGATGAAGTTGCCGGGCGTGATCTCGTTGCGAAACGACTTGCCGATCTGCGCCACTCCGAATGGCGGCTTCTTGCGCGACGTGGTCTGGATGTTGGCGAAGTTGACGAAGATTCCCTGCGCCGTCTCGGGGCGCAGGTAGGCCACCGCAGCGTCGTCCTCGACGGGCCCGACGAAGGTCTTGAACATGAGGTTGAAGTGGCGGGCCTCGGTGAGTGAGTCCTTGGCTCCGCAGTTGGGGCACGCACCAGACTTCGGCAGGTGATCAGCCCGGAACCGCTCCTTGCAGCTGCGACAGTCGACCAGCGGGTCGCTGAACGTGGCCAGGTGGCCGCTCGCCTCCCACACCTTGGGGGCCATGAGGATCGCGGCGTCGAGGCCCACGATGTCGTCCCGGAGCTGGACCATCGCGCGCCACCACGCGTCCTTGACGTTGCGCTTGAGCTCGACACCCAGCGGTCCGTAGTCCCAGGTGGAGCGGAAACCGCCGTAGATCTCACTCGACGGGAAGACCAGCCCCCGCCGCTTGCACAGGTTGACGACGCGATCCATCTGGTCAGGAGTGCCCATACGTGCTGGTGATCGTATCGCCGACGCCCTTGGGATCCCCTTTCGGCCTGTTTGTGCACAGACGGGTGCCAGGGACCCCCTGCGTGCACAAACAGAGGAGCTTCAGAGCAGTGCGGCGCTCCGGAGGCGACGATCCGAGGCGTACTCCAACGCCGCGATGGCGAGACGCTCGACCTCGCGCAGCACCGCCTCGGGTGGTGGATCGTCGAGCACCCCGCGCACCTGGCCCCCGCCGATCCGCTGGACCACGGCGAGCGTCTCGGACGAGGTCCGGCGACCCCCCAGATGACTGCACGCAGCGCACAGCACGCCACCCTCGCCGAGGTCGAACGCCACGAAGGGGACCGGCGCGGCATCTCC
>JALHSW010000416.1 GCA_022865365.1 Acidimicrobiia bacterium
GACTCCTTCGAGTTGCTCGACGGGGACGCGTACTGATGCCTGCACCCGCCATCACCTTCACGCTCGACCTCGAGGACCATCGGCCGTCCGACCGGGCGGAGCTTCGCTACCCGATGCTGACCCGTCGGCTCTTGGACCAGCTCGACGACATCGGGGTCACGGGGACGGTGTTCGTCGTCGGCGAGGTCGCGGCGGACCAGCCCGGGCTCGTCCGTGAGGTAGCCGAACGCGGCCACGAGGTCGCGCTCCATGGGCTGTACCACCGCCCGCTCACGGAGCTGTCACCGGAAGCGTTTGCCGAGGACCTGCGGGTCGGGAAGGCGCGGCTCGAGGACCTGGTGGAGCGCCCGGTCGAGGGCTTCCGTGCCCCGATGTTCTCGCTCGTGCGCGACTCACGTTGGGCCGTGGAGATCCTGCGCGACGCCGGGTTCACGTACTCGTCGAGCGTGCTGCCGGCGCGAAGCCCCCTCTTCGGCGATCCGCAAGCGCCACCCCGACCCTTCCGCTGGCCCAACGGACTGCCGGAGTTGCCGTGCCCCGTCGCCCGGGTCGGGCCGGGAAAGGTGCCGTTCCTCGGTGGTGTCTATCTCCGTGCGTTACCCTGGGCCGTCGTTCGCGCGCACCTCGCGCGCCGCAACGACGACGACCTCCTGTGGATCTATTGCCACCCGTATGACTTCGATCCCGATGAGCCGTACTGGGTGGTTCCCGAGGCAGGGCGGATCGGGAGCCGGCTCCTGTGGTACGGGCGTCGTCGCGCGTTCGCGCGAGTGCGATCCCTCCTCGCCGGTCGCGCTGGTGGTCCGCTCGGGCTCCGAGCGGCGGCACTCTCCGCCGATCTGCCGGAGTGGCGTCCGCCCACCGGCGATCCGGACGGGTCGAGGACCTCATGACTGACGCGTCGCACGCCGAGATGGTCCACCGACTTCCGCGCGCGGGCCTCGTCGACCGCATCGAGATGCTCACCCGGCTCGTGCGGGGCCGTCGCGTCATCCACGTCGGTTTCGTCGACGCCGGCTTCGAGGAGATGCAAGCGCGGTCCGAGGAGTGGCTCCACGAGCACATGGCCGGATCCGCGAAGGAGCTGATCGGCATCGACATCGACGCTGCTGGCGTAGAGGCGGCGCGCCGGCGCGGCTACGAAGCGTACGAGCTCGACTGTCGTGACACGGCGGCAGTCGCTGCGCTTGGCCTCCAGCCGGCCGACCTGGTCATCGCCGGCGAGGTGCTCGAGCACGTGGACGACCCGGCGGCCTTCCTGGAAGGTCTCCACGCGCTGGTCAACGAGCAAGGGTCCCTCGTCGTGACGGTCCCGAACGCGACCGGGCTGCTGAACACCGTTGCCGCGCTGATTGGCCGCGAGGTCCAGCATCCGGACCACGTCGCCATGTACACCTGGCAGACCCTGACCAACCTCCTGGGTCGGCATCGCTGGAAGACGACGCAGGTCGCTACCTTCGTGCGCGAGGTCAAGGTGGACCAGTCGGCGCCGCTCGGCGTACGGCTGCTGGGTCTTGGGGCGCGGATGGTGCGCTGGATCGAGTGGTTCCTCGGGAAGCTCGGTGTCCCGTTCCTCGCCGAGGGATTGATCGTCGTGGCCCGACCGGAGAGCGGCAACGACAGCTGATCGGCTGGGCTGGTCGTCAGGGCCGGTTGTCGAGCGTCAGCCCCGGAGGCGTTGCTCTTCGAGGTCGCGACGCAGGAGCGCGACCTCCTCGGCGAGCGTTCGTGTCCGATCCTCGAGGCGCGACAGCTCCCACGAGAAGTGGAGCACGAGAACCAAGAGGAAGCTGATCGCGAGCAGCATGAACGTCGCCGGCGGGTAGCCGATGTTGAAGACATCGGAGAGCGCGACCAAGAGGTCGGGGAAGATCGCCAAGATCGCGAGGAGCACCCCGATCGAGAACCAGAGCACCGAATACTTCGCGCGCAGCTGCCGTGTGCGAACGAGCCTGACGATGAACGCGATCACCAGCGCGCTCAAGACGATGACGAGCACGTGGGCCTGCGGGCTCATACCGGATCTCCCTCTCGGCGGGCGACGTGCACCGCAGCCCGACGATCGCGGCTTCGCTGACGGGTCATCGACGTGACCATGACGATGACGAGGCGGACGTAGTA
>JALHSW010000043.1 GCA_022865365.1 Acidimicrobiia bacterium
AACTTCCCGCGCTCGACAAGCTCCGAAGCTTGGTGTCCAAGGTGCTCGGCAACCCCGGGATCCGCGTGATCCCGGGTTCCGACGACGCGGAGTCTACCCCGACGGCTGCGCGATGGAGCCGCCTCGTCGACCGGGTCGTCGACGAGGTGGATCGCCGTCGACGCGCCGCCGGCACGCTCTCCTTCGACGACGTGTTGACCCAGCTCCGCGATGCCGTGCGGAAGAGCCCGGCCGCGCTCGACGTGCTGCGCCACCGCTTCCGCATCGCACTCATCGACGAGTTCCAGGACACCGACCCGGTGCAGTGGGAGATCTTCGCGAGACTCTTCGGAGATCCCGACGACGACACCAGCCTGGTGCTCGTCGCCGACCCCAAGCAGGCGATCTTCGCGTTTCGCAGCGCGAACGTGCACACGTACCTCGAGGCCGCGGACCAACCGGGGACGGCCCGCTCCACGCTCGCGGTGAACTGGCGCTCCGATGGGGCCCTGCTCGACGGGCTCGGGCAGCTCCTCACCGGCGCGACCTTCGGCGACCCACGGATCGAGTTCGTGCCGGTGGCGGCCGCACCCGCCCACAAGGACGGCCGCCTCACGACGGAGCGCGACGCCCCGCTTCCCGCACTCCGCGTGCGTGCCGCTCTCGGCTCCGACCTGCTTCGCACCAAGACCAAGGGAGCCCAGGTACTGAGCGACGAGGGCGAGAGCGCGATCGCGCGCGACCTCGCCCACCAGGTGCAGGAGCTGTTGGAGAACGCGTGGCTCCCGGCCCGGGGCGAGGCCACTCAGGCGCGCCGCGTGCGCCCGGGCGACGTCGCGGTGCTCATCCTGCGGCACGCCGAGGCCGCGCCGATCCAGGCTGCGCTGCGCAGCCGCGGCATCGCCGCGGTGGTGACCAAGGGCGACAGCGTGATGCAATCGGACGCGGCTGTTCAGTGGAGGCGGCTCCTCACCGCGCTCAGCCGGCCGGCCGACCCGACCCGGGCCCGTACCGCCGCGCTCTCGTGGTTCTTCGGCTGGTCGGTCGCGCGGATCGACACGGCCGACGATGCCGAGCTCGGCCGGGTGCAGGAGCAGCTGTTCCGGTGGGCCGAGATCCTCGACGCCCACGGCACAGTCGACTTCTGCGCGCACGTCTGGTCTGACAGCGGCGTCACCGCCCGCGTGCTCGCGTCTCCCGACGGCGACCGCGACCTCACCGACCTCGACCATGTCGCCGGGCTACTGCAGGTGAACCCCGTGGGCCGCCGGCCAACTGCCGCGGTGCTCCTCGCGACACTCGACCAGCTCGAGAACGAGCCCTCGATCGACCGCGACAGTGATGTGACTGCCCGCCGTGTCGAGTCGGAGGCCGAGGCGGTGCAGATCATGACCGTGTACGCCGCGAAGGGCCTCGAGTTCCCGGTAGTGTGCGTCCCCACGTTGTGGCGCAAGCGCTACGCCACCGCGAGCGAAACCGTGTTCCAGGATCCCGGCACCGGGCGCCGTACGTTCGACATCGCCAACGGTGAAGCGTGGCCCACGAAGAAGGAAGCAAGCGCACGCGAGGCGCTCGCCGATGAGGAGGCACTCGGCGGGAACCTCCGACTGCTCTACGTTGCGCTCACCCGAGCCCAGCACCAGACGCTGGTGTGGTGGACCCGAGCGCTGGGCAGCGAGATCACCGGCCTGGCGCGCGTGCTCTTCGCTCGCGACGCCGGCCCGATCGACCCCGCCCGGTTCGCGGCGCCGAAGGTCGAGCTTCCGGCCGATGAGGACGCGCTCGCCGCGCTCCGCCTCGCGCTCGCGCCGGCCGGTGATGCCGTCGACGTGACGATCACGGGCCGTGCCGACGAACCCGTTGTGCCCTGGATCGATGACGAGACCCCGCCGCCGACGGCGCTGCTCGAGCTCGCCGTCCTCGATCGGGTGCTCGTGCGGGCACACCGGCGCTGGTCGTTCAGCGCGATCAGTGATCGCGCACACGCCGTGAGCCTCGACCCCGAGGACCCGAGCCTCGGTGACGCCGGCGCGGCCGACGAGCCACCGAGCGTGACGGCCGACGAGTCCGGCACCGAGTCCGGCACCGAGTCCGGTACGGACCTCCCGCTCGGCGCGGTCCCCGGCGGTGCTCAGTTCGGCACCCTGGTCCACGAGGTGCTCGAGCGAGTCGACTTCGGGGCGGAGGATCTCGACGCCGAGCTGCGAGGCCACATCGCCGATCGACTCCGATGGAATCCGTGGCCCGTCGACGAGGAAACCCTTGTCGCCGGCCTGCGGGCCATGATCGAGACGCCCCTCGGCCCGCTCTTCGCCGGGCGATGGCTGCGCGACCTCTCGCGCGCGGATCGCCTCGACGAGCTGAGCTTCGAGTTGCGTCTCGGCCAGGCATCCCGGCACGCGACCGACCGCGACATCGGCACCCTCGTGCTGCGTCACCTTCGCGACCCCGATCCGTTGCGCCCGTGGGCCCAGCACCTCGCGTCCGGCATGTTCGACGTCGAGCTCGCCGGTCATCTCACGGGTTCGATCGACGCGATCTTCCGCGTGAAGGACCCCGACGATGCGAGCGCCCGGCCGAGGTTCGTCGTCGTCGACTACAAGACCAACAAGCTGACCGAGCGCGGCCGCGAACCTCAGTCGCTCGACTACCACCCCGAGCGCCTGCCCGCGGCAATGGCCGAGCACCACTACCCGCTGCAGGCCTTGCTCTACTCGGTCGCGCTGCACCGCTACCTGCGATGGCGCCTGCCCGACTACGACCCCATCGAGCACCTCGGCGGGGTCGCGTACCTGTTCGTGCGCGGCATGGCCGGGGCCGACACGCCAACCGCAGCCGGGGATCCCCACGGGGTCTTCGCGTGGCGCGTTCCTGCGCCGCTGGTCACCGATCTCAGTGATCTCCTCGACGGGCGCGAGGTGTCGACGTGAGCGCGGCGGCTCCGCTCCTGCGGGATGACACTGCGGTGTTCGCGCCGTTCGTCGAAGCCGGCGTGCTCGACGCGTCGGCCGTCCATGTGGCCGACGCAATCGCCCGCGCCGTTGGTGGGCTCG
>JALHSW010000417.1 GCA_022865365.1 Acidimicrobiia bacterium
CAGGCGAGTGCCGAGGCGCAGGCCCGGCTCAGCGAGCTGCGCAGCGAGCTCGGTCTCTCGACTCCGCCGCCCCCGGAGAAGAAGGTCGAAGAGGCCAAGAAACAGGAAGGCACCGCGAAGGGCTGATGCGTCCACCACGGCGCTCATCGCGCGCCACTGCTGCCATCGCAACCTCTGCGCTGGCGCTGCTTGCCTTCGCCTGTCAGCCGGCGACCACCACTCCCACTACCTCCGCTCCCACCACCACCGCTCCGGCGACGTGCGAGGCAACCAATACCGTTGCGCCCACCACGCCCGCTGCTGACTCCGGCTTCATCGCGTTCGGCGACGCAGGCACGTGCGACGCGACCCAGCAGCAGGTCGCCGATCAGATGCGCGCGTGGGTGTCCGCCGGCCATCGCGTCGACGCGTTGGTCGAGGCCGGCGACGACGTCTACCCCGACGGCAGCCCGTCGCTCTTCGCCGGTGCACTCGACACGCCCTATGCGGGCCTTCGCGGCCCGACTCGACCGCTCTGGGTCGCGCTGGGCAACCACGACGTGCAGGCCGGGCACGGGGCCGAGCAACTCGCCTACCTCAAGCTCCCAGCGCTCCCGTACACAAAGACGCTGGCCGGCGTCCAGCTCCTGTTCCTCGACGCCAACCACCCCGACATCGCAGGCGACGGCGACCCGACACCACTTCGTCGGAATCGAGATCAGCGGCTCGACCCTGACCCTCACCACAGTGGCGCGGACCGGCGAGGTGCTCGACACCGCCGTCATCACGCGCTGAAGGGCTGCCCGATCTTCCCGGAGCGACGCGTGACGTGCGCGTCCATTGCCGGCGCTCGAGGGCTCAGGCGACGTGGACCCCTTCGAGCGCGAGCAGCGCGCGCTTGAGATCCGGGCGGCCGTCGGCTCCTCCGTAGCCGCCGAGCCCGTTCGCCGCAAGCACGCGGTGACACGGAACGAGCAACGGCACCGGGTTCGACGCCATCGCGGTGCCCACGGCGCGCGCAGCACGGGGACGGCCCGACATCGCCGCGAGCTCGCCGTAGGTGACCGTCTCGCCCCACGGGACCTCGCGCCGCAGGGTCTCGAGCACCGCTCGCCGGAACGGTCCGGTCATCGTCGAGAGATCCACCTCGGCATCGATACGACGCCGCGCTCCGTCGAAGTACTCGTCGAGCTGGCGCGCGATCGCGTCGTCACGTTGCTCGGCCGCATCGGGCGGTGGATCGAACTCGGACTCAGGGAGGCTGATGCGCTGCACCGCCGCCGCGGTGACCACGATCCCCAGCTCGCCGATCGGCGTCGGCTGACACCACCAGCGCACGAGGGTCACATCGGCTCAGATCAGGCCGAGGGACTCGACCTCGCGGCGCTCGCCAACGAGCTCCTCAGTGGTGATGCGCACCTTCTCCTTGGCAAAGTCGTCGTGCTCGAGGCCCTCGACGACCTCCCAGGAAGTGCCGGTGCTCCGCACGGGGAACCCGAACTGGAGGCCCTCCGGGGTGCCGTACTCACCGCGGCTCACGACGGCGAGGGAGTGCCAGTCGCCCTTCGGGGTCTTCTCCGCCACGCTGTTCACCGAGCCGATCGCTGCGTGCGCGGCAGACGCGGCCGACGACGCACCACGCTTCTCGATGACGGCGGCACCGCGCTTCTGCACGGTCTCGAGGAACTCGCCCCGCAACCACGCTTCGTCGCCGATCACTTCGGGCGCGAGCTTGCCGTTGATCCTGGCGTTCTCGAAGTCGGGGAACTGGGTGGCGGAGTGGTTGCCCCAGATCGCGAGGTTGGTGACCTCACGCACGGGAACACCCGCCTTGTGCGCGAGCTGGGTCTTGGCGCGGTTCTCGTCGAGGCGGGTCATCGCGAACCAACGGTCCGCCGGCACGTCGGGAGCGTTCGACCGTGCGATGAGGCAGTTGGTGTTGCAGGGGTTCCCGACGACGAGCACCCGCACGTCGTCGGCCGCCTGCGCGTTGATCGCCTGGCCCTGGGGCTTGAAGATGCCGCCGTTCACCGAGAGCAGGTCGCCACGCTCCATCCCTGCCTTGCGCGGGATCGAACCGACGAGGAGTGCCCACGACGTGCCGTCGAACGCGTGGTCGAGGCTGCTCGTCGCCTCGATGCCCTCGAGCAGGGGGTGCGCGCCGTCCTCGAGCTCCATGACCACGCCCTCGAGCGAGGCCATGGCCGGCTCGATCTCGAGCAGTCGGAGCACGACGGGCTGATCCTGACCGAGGAGCTGCCCGCTCGCGATGCGATGCACGAGCGCGTAGCCGATCTGGCCTGCCGCGCCCGTGACGGTGACATGAGCTGGTGACTTCGCCATGACGCAGAGGCTATCGGCGCACAACTACCCGGTTCGCTCCGCTCCGGCCGAGCCGGCGACGACGGTTGCGGGGAGCAGCACCTCACGGGCCTCACGCAGCTGGGCCAGCCGCTCTGCGGCGCCGTCCCGGGCGGCGCCGTGGTCGGGGTGGGCCATGCGGACGAGGCGGCGGAAGCGCGACTGCACGTCGGCTCGCTCGACGCTCATCTCGGCCCCCAGACCGAGCACCTCCATCGCCCAACGCCGATCCGCGGGGATACCCCGCCAGGTATCCCCGGTGCCGGCACCCGACGCCGTCGCGCCGGGCGCGATGAACTCGCGCAGGTCGGGCGCGCCATGGAGCAGACGCCGCACGGTGATGCCCTCGGGGAGCCGGGGGCGTCGGAGCGCCATATCGAGTGCGCGCAACGCGACCAGACGCGCCGACGGCGGCAGCGCGGTAGCCGCGAGCACCGCGCCGATCACCTGCGGATCGGCGCGTCCGTGATGGTCGAGCTCGAGCACGACTCGGTAGTCGCTCTTGGTGCCGGCTCGGTCGTCGCGGGCCTCACCCACGATGCGGTGCCGCGAGCGGTCGAGCCCGTGCGTGTCGTTCTGGAGGCGATAGCGAAGGGCGATCCGGGGCACGGTGAGCCCCGTACGGACGTCGTCGAGCAGTCGGGGCAGCAGCTCCCGCTGCTCCTCGTCGAGGGCGGGCACGAACTCCGACATCACGGCCCCGAGGAGGACCGCGCCGTACGCCGGACCACTGGTGGGCAGATAGACGTCGCCGAGCGCGACCCGTCGCGTCGGCATGTGCAGGCGTGTGTGCCGCACGTTCAGCTCAGCGAGCAGCACGGTCCCTCCCGGCCGGAAGGTACTCGGTCACATGTGGTCGACGATCGCCCTTGCGAACTCGCTCGTCTTGACCTCGGTCGCGCCGTCCATCAGGCGGGCGAAGTCGTAGGTGACGATCTTGTCAGCGATGGTCGCCTCGAGCGCGCGCACGATGTCGTCGGCTGCGTCCTGCCAGGCGAGGTGCTCGAACATCATCACACCGGACAGGATCACCGAGCCGGGGTTGACCTTGTCCTGGCCGGCGTACTTCGGTGCCGTGCCGTGCGTCGCCTCGAACACACCGTGGCCCGTGACGTAGTTGATGTTGCCGCCGGGCGCGATGCCGATGCCACCGACCTGCGCGGCCAGCGCGTCGGAGAGGTAGTCACCGTTGAGGTTCAGCGTCGCGATCACGTCGAACTCGTTCGGGCGAGTGAGCACCTGCTGCAGCGTGATGTCGGCGATCGCGTCCTTGACGAGGATCCTGTTGCCAGGGTCGCCGTTGCAGTCGTCCCAGCCCACGGCAACGTCGGCGAACTCGTCGCGCGTCACCTCATAGCCCCAGTTCATGAACGCACCTTCGGTGAACTTCATGATGTTGCCCTTGTGCACGAGGGTGACGCTCTTGCGGTTGCGCTTCACCGCGTACTGGATCGCGGCGCGGACCAACCGCTTCGAGCCGCTCTCCGACACCGGCTTGACTCCGATGCCGGAGTCGGGCTTGATCGCCCAGCCGAACGCGTCGTGGAGCATCTCGATCATCTGCTTCGCTTCCGGGGTGCCCTCCTCGACCTCGAGGCCGGCGTAGATGTCCTCGGTGTTCTCCCGAAAGATCACCATGTCGACCTTCTCGGGATGCTTCACCGGTGACGGCACACCCGTGAACCAGCGGACCGGGCGCAGGCACACGTAGAGGTCCATGATCTGGCGCAGTGCGACGTTGAGGCTGCGGATGCCGCCGCCGATCGGCGTGGTGAGCGGTCCCTTGATGCCGATCAGGTGGTCACGGAACGACTGCACCGTCGCTTCGGGGAGCCACTCGCCGGTCTGGTCGAACGCCTTCTGACCTGCGAGCACCTCGACCCACTCGATGTTCTTGCCGTTCTTCTTCGCCGCCGCATCGAGGACGAGCTTCGCGGCCGGCCAGATGTCGACTCCGGTACCGTCACCCTCGATGAACGGGATGACGGGGTTGTCGGGCACGTGCAGCTCGCCGTCGACGAGCGAGATCTTCTCGGCCATTGCGGGTGAGCTCCTTCTGCCTTGGTCGCGCTCGCTCGGCGGCAGGGCACCTGTCGCCGCTCTGTGAGCCGCTCGCCGCTCCTATCGAGTGACAAGCACGATCGCGAGGGTAACGAGGTAGACCGCGAGGAAGCCGATCGAGGCCCACAAGAGCGTGGCCCGCGAGAAGGCCGACGGGCGTCCGTCCACCCCGGCAAGGGCGTACCCACAGGACCCGCAACGTTCGAGGTCGGCGGGCGTCGCGACGCCACACAGCGGACAGGTGCCGGGGACGTGCTCGGGAACGGCCAGGGGCAGACTCACCGGGCCTCGCCTCGATCCGCTCGCTCCGGCTTCATGGTCACGCTCGCTCGCCGTTCTGCTGCATCCACGGTGTTGGACAGCAGCATGGCAATCGTCGTGGGTCCGACGCCACCCAGGCGGGGGGTGATCCAGCCCGCGACCTCCCGCACGGCCTCGTCGACGTCGGGAACGACGCGTCGACCGTCCATCGTGATGCCGGCGCTCACGACCGCGGCGCCGGGCATGACCATGTCAGGCGTGATGATCGACGGCCGACCGGCCGCCGCGATGAGGATGTCGGCCCGGCGTGTGTAGGAACCGAGGTCACGCACCCCGGTGTGCACGACCGTCACCGCCGCATTCGCGTTGGGCTCCTTCAGCGCGAGCAACAGCGCTAGTGGACGCCCGATCGTGAGGCCGCGCCCCACGACCACGACGTGCTTCCCCGCGATCGCGACACCGTGCGCGGCGAGCAGCGCCTGGATGCCGAGCGCCGTGCAGGGTCGGGGCGCGGGTACCCCCATCACGAGCCGGCCGAGGTTCACGGGGTGCAGGCCGTCGACGTCCTTGGCCGGGTCGACCGCGAGCAGCGCGGCCTCTTCTTCGAGATGCCCGGGGAGCGGGAGCTGGACGATGAATCCGTTGACGTCCGGGTTCTCGTTGAACGCCATGATCTCGGCGTGCAGGTGGGTCGCGGAGACGTCGTCGGCGAGCTCACGATGGTGCGAGGTCATGCCGATCTCCTCGCACGCGGCGCGCTTGCCCCGCACGTAGGCGTGACTGTTCGGGTCGGCGCCCACGATGATCGTGCCCAGACCCGGGGTGACGCCTTGGGCGCGCAGCGCCGCGACCCGCTCGGCGAGTCGCGCCTTGGTCGCGTCGAGGAACGCCTTCCCGTCGAGCAGCTCAGCAGCCATTCAGCTGTCCCTCATCATTGGGTCCATCATCCGTACCGTTCGCATCAGTGGAGGAAATGCCGCTCGCCGGTGAAGACCATCGCCACACCCAGCTCGTCGGCACGCTCGATGTTCGGCTCGTCGCGCATCGCGCCACCCGGTTGGACGATCACCGCGGCGCCGGACGCGGCAGCCGCCTCGATGCCGTCCGGGAACGGATAGAACGCGTCGCTCGCGCACGAGCCGCCCTTGGCCCGTCCGGCGGCCTTGGTGACGGCGATCTCGCCGGACTCGACCCGGTTCTGCTGGCCGGCACCGATGCCGACCGCCTGGCCGTCCTTCACGAGCACGATCGCGTTCGACTTCACGTGCCCGCAGATCCGCCAGGCCAGCTCGGCGTCGCGCCACTGCTCGTCGGTGGGAGCGACCTTCGTGACGACCTTCCAATCGGCCCGGCCCGCATCGAAGTGGTGCGGCTGCTGCACGAGGAATCCACCGGAGATCTGACGGTAGTCGAGGGTGACCGGTTCCGGGACGGGGGCCTCGAGCAAGCGGGTGTTCTTGCGCTTCGCGACGAGCGCGTCGATCGCCCCGGCCTCGTACGACGGTGCGAGCACCACATCGGCCTGCGGACCGGCCACCATGCGCTCGACCGTTGCCATGTCGAGCGGTCGGTTCACGGTGACGATCCCCCCGAAGGCGGAACGCTCGTCGCACTCCAGGGCGAGCTGGTACGCACTCGCGAGATCGTCGGACACCGCGACCCCACACGGGTTCGCGTGCTTGATGATGGCGCAGGCCGGGCTGTCGCTCCCTCCGGCGATGACGAGGTCGTGCACGAGGCGCCAAGCGGCGTCGGCGTCGTAGTAGTTGAGATAGCTGAGCGCGAGGCCGGCGTGCTGACGCACGTCGTCCCACCAGCTGGTCGTACCGGTGATGCGGTAGCGAGCAGCCTGCTGATGCGGGTTCTCGCCGTAGCGGAGCTCCTCGTCGGTCCGCTCCAGCGAAACGACGAGATGCCGTGGGAGCAGCTCGTCGCCCTGGAACCATCGCACGATCGCGGCGTCGTAGGCCGCGGTCCGGGCGAATGCCTCGAGGGCCAGGGACCGCCGGGTCTCGTCGGTGAGTGCACCGTCGTTGGCGCGCAGCTCGGTGAGCACCAGGTCGTACTGGTCGGGCGAGGTGACGATCCCGACCCAGGCGTGGTTCTTCGCCGCGGCCCGGGTCATGGCCGGGCCGCCGACGTCGATGGTCTCGATCTCGGGTCGCTCGAAGAACGGGTACAGGTTCGACACGACGAGGTCGAACGGCTCGATGCCGTGCTTGTCGAGATCGTCTCGGTGTGACTGCTTCGCACGGTCGGCGAGGATCCCGCCGTGCACCTTGGGGTGCAGGGTGACGACCCGGTGCTCGAGCATCTCCGGGACTCCGGTCATGTCGGAGAGCAAGGTCACCTGCACACCGACATCCGCGATCGCCGCGGCCGTGCCTCCCGACGACACCAGCTCGAACCCGAGGTCGTGCAGGCCGCGCGCGAACTCGGCCAAGCCCGCCTTGTCGAAGACCGACACGAGCGCTCGACGGGACGGACTGCTCACGCCTCCTCCTCGACCAGATCCGTCTCCACCAGACCCGTCTCCACCAGACCCGTCTCCACCAGACCCTGGAGCACCTGCGGGTACAGACGCCGCTCCACTTCCTTGATCCGCTCGTGCAGCGAGTCGGCGGTGTCGCCGGGCAGCACCGGCACCGACTCCTGGGCGAGGATCGGACCCTCGTCCACTTCCAGCGTCGCGAAGTGCACCGTGCAGCCGGTCACCTTCACCCCGGCGGCGAACGCGTCCTCGACCGCATGCGCGCCCTTGAACGCGGGCAGCAGCGACGGGTGCGTGTTGGTGATGCGTCCGCCGTAGGCATCGTGGATGGGTTGCTCGAGGATCGTCATGAACCCCGCCATGGCTACCAGATCGACCTCGTGGCGCCTCAGGGCGTCGACCACACGCTCCGTGTAGGCGGCACGGTCGAAGTCCGCTCCGAAGGATTCCCGCTCGACCAGCTCGACGGGGACCGAGGCCGCTTCGGCCCGAGCGGTCGCTCCGCAGGGCCGATCGACGACGACCACGGCGACCGGGAGGCTTTCGTCGAGCAGCGCCTGGAGGATGGTCCCGCTCCCCGAAGCCAGGATCCCGAGCCGCCGCACGGCTCCGAACCTACTCGCAGGGCTCGGGCCGAGGCCCCCCGGGCCTTGCTCTGCGCCACGTGAGGGTCCTTGCGTCGGGAACCGATCCGTGATGGGCTGAGAGGCGGCGCCCCGGACGGCGGACGCGCCCCCAGTCGTCGGTACCCGTTCGGAGGAACTCTGCATGGATCTCACCAAGCTGACGACCGGTGACAAGGTCGTGTCGGTCAGCGGGCTGCTGCTCTTCGTCTTCGGCTTCCTGCCGTGGTACGGGATCGAGGGGTTCAACTTCAACGCCTGGGACTACTTCTTCGTGGGCGTGATCCCCGTGCTCATCGGAGTCGTCATGGTCGCGCAGGTCCTGGCGGCGCGGTTGGGGAACGCCGACATGCCGAACGTCGGCAGTCTCACGTGGGGCCAGATCCATCTGATCCTCGGTTCGATCGCCGCGGCACTCGTCGTGATCAAGCTCATCGCCGGAAGCAGCGCCAGCACCCTGGTCTCCAGCATTGACCTGGACCGGAAGTACGGGATCTTCCTCGCCGCGGTCGCAGCCATCGGTCTCGCGGTCGGCGGCTTCCTCAAGATGCAGGAAGACAAGGCGGGCGGAGGCTCGACGCCACCGCCCGCGCCCCCCGCGGCCTGACGCCTTCGGGCAGTTCTGCTCACGGCCCCCGCACCTGCGGGGGCCGTGGCGCGTCCGGGCCGACAGGCTGCGCGCCCACGACCAGGAGGAACGGTGACCGAGACCGCGATGACAGCAGGGTGGTACCCGGATCCAACCGGGCACTACGAGCACCGCTACTGGGACGGCGCGACCTGGACCGATCACGTCGCGACCTCGGGCGTCAGTGCCGTCGACCCGCCGACCATGGGTGCGGGTCCGCAGGCGGCCTGGACCGCGTCGGCGGGAGCGCCGGGAGCGGGAGCGCCGCGCGACCGGGCAAACCCGATCTTCGCCTTTCTCGGCCTGGCGAGCGGAGTCTTCCTGATGGTCGGATCGTTCCTGCCGTGGGCCACGCTGGACTTCCCGGGCGTCCCTGGTGATTCGAGTGGGGGGATGAACCACGACGGGCCGTTCACGCTGGTGCTCGGGATCGCCATCGGGGTCGTCGCGCTGCTCGTGGGCTTGGCCGTGGTGCCGCGATGGGGCGGCTGGATCGTCGCGGGCGTCGGCGGCATCGCGGCGGTCCTGTCGATCGCCGACGCAGCCGACTTCGAGTCGAACGACTACCTCAACGTCGGTTTCGGGCTCTGGCTGTGCATCGTCGCCGGTGTGCTCGCCGCGGTCTTCGGGGTCCTTGCGGCGGTGCTCCGTCAGCCACGTGCGCATCCGTCAGCGGGCTGACGCTCCATCGGGCCGATGCTCCCCCGGCATGACGCGGACGCCGGATCTCAGGGTGGCCGGATCTCAGGGTGG
>JALHSW010000418.1 GCA_022865365.1 Acidimicrobiia bacterium
ACTCGGTGAACCCGGCGATCGCCTGGGGGACCAACGCGGCCCGGGCGGTGATGGTCTCCCAGTCGTGTTCCGTCGCCCGGGGCATGAGATCGAAGCAGAGTCGGATCTCCGACACCGGGCTCCCGATCACCCGCAGGGCACGGAGGTCCTCGCCCGACTCGACGAGGTCTTCCTCGGTCTCGAGGAATCGTCGCAGCGATTCGGCCGCAACCCGCTCGTCGTCGTCAGACGGACGCAAGGCCGAGAGCTCACGCAAGGTGGCGCGGGTGTGCGCGAGGCGCTCGGCGATCCCGTCGGGGGAGTAGTCGGTCAGCTCGTGGTCGTGACCGGGGATGCCCTCGGACGTCGCGCCGATCGGGTCGAGCGCTGCATAGCGTTCGACGAACTGCTCCGCGAGCTGACGGCCGGGCCCGTTCACTGGGGCGCCTTCGGTGCGACGTACTCGCGACACGGCTGGCCACGCAGTGCGGGACACGCGGGCAGCGGCGTGCTCACATCCACTCCTTCGAGGATCGGGAGCACGACGCGTGAGGGATGCGCGGCCGTGCGGGCGATGGTGTTGATGACGCGACCCCGGGCCGAGATGCTCGCGAAGGTCCAGAGGGGGCGGTTCCCGCCGGGGGCCTGCACGATCACGCGGATGCGGGAGCCGGCGCGGAACGCATGGCTGATCGGGAACACCGGGACCCGTACCTTCACGAATCGATCGCGCGGGAGCGGAGCCTCGTCGGCGCGCGTGTAGGTCGGGACAGGGGCGAGGGGCGTGGACGCTGATGCGTCGAGCGCCCTTCCGCTCGCGCGCTGCCATCCGCTCTGAACGTAGGTCTCTTTGCCATCGGGTCGAACCTCGGTGATCACGACCTCGAGGTCGACGTCACGCGCGGATGACTCCAACCAGAGGTCGGCGCTCACGGGTCCGAGGGCGACGGCCGAGCGCTCGAGCGGATCGGTCAGGTACGCGACCCCGAGCCCGTCGGGGAGCGGCTTCCAGTCGTAGTGCGGGAGGGCGGCGAAGTAGTCATCGTCGGACGAGGGGTGGCTCGTCGCGGGCATTGCCGCAGGGTCGTATCGGTACGCGTCGGTTCCGCTCGAGCCCCGGGCGGGCAACGCGGGCCCGAGCGTCCCGTCGGGCCCGAAGTAGTAGGCGGTCGCGCGGACGTCGGGAGCGGGCCAGCGGTCGAACGACGCCTCGAACCCCGGGATCGGCGCCCCGGACGCACCCCCGGCCCCGTTGTCGAAGAGCACGCGGATCGGACGCTCGGCCTCGTAGCGCGCGAGCGCGGCATCGAAGTCGGTCTCACCGGCGAAGCGGTCGGGTGGCAGCTCCACGGCTTCGCCTGTGAGGCGGACGTACCCGGACGCCGCGTTCGCGCGTACGTCGGCGGGGATGCTCGGGATGCGCCGGGCGACATAGAAGTCGAGGAACTCCGCCCAGCGGGTGATCACGTCGGGCCCGAACGCCTCGGAGTGGGTGCCGTTGGTCATCGTCACGTGCAGGGGCACGCCGGGAGCGAAGTCGTCGATCATCGCGGGCCACTGACCGCCGGTCTGCTCGTCCTGCAACGCGCCGGCGAGGAACGTCGGCACCGCGATGCGGTCGACGAACAGCTCGGGTGTCAGGGCGTCGAAGCGGGCGGGGTCGTAGTGGTCGTTGGCGCGGATCGGCGCGAGCACGTCGCCGGTCTGAAGCCGGAGCGCCTGGTTCTCGGCACACGTCTCGTCGCCGGCGGCGATGCGCCGCTTCGCCCAGCCCTGGCCGCCGTGGGGGGCCGGCGCTGCGTCGGACTGGCGGTCCTCGGCCCACGGCACGGCGAAGCCGGTATTGAGGATGCCGCCGGGGTAGAGCACCCCGCGGTAGGTATCGGCGATGACCGAGAGGGGCGTGATCGCGGCGAGGTGGGGCGGCTGGGTCTGGGCCACGAACAGCTGCGTGATCCCGGAGTAGGAGATGCCCACCATGGCGACCTTGCCGTGCAGCACCCACGGCTGGGCCGCGACGACCTCGACCGCGTCGTATCCGTCGAGTCCCTGGAGCGGCTCGAAGTATTGCCACGCGCCACCCGAGCACCCGGTGCCGCGCAGGTTGATGCCGACGGTCGCGTACCCGAGCGCCTGGGCGATGCGGCTCGCCGCTTGGGTTCCGTGGGGGTTCGCAGGGTCGTACCCCGAGTACTCGATCACGGTCGGGTAGGGACCCGCGTCGGCAGGGCCCGGGAGCACGACGTTCACTGCGAGCCGAGTGCCGTCGCGCGTCGTGAGGTACTGGTACCCGGGGGCGAGCGTCTGGCCTTCGTAGAACGATGCCGGCGGGTGATCGTCCGGGGCGAGCACGCGCACTGGCGGCGAGGCGTTCGTCGCGGTCCTCCCCGGCTCCACGACGTAGCCGCGCCCCGGCACGACGTCACGGAAGAGGAATGAGCCTGCGGCGTCGGCGGTGCCGCGACCGACGGTGTGGCCGTCGCGTGCGACCAGTCGGAGCTTGACGCCCGGATGCAAGCCGACGACGCTCACCTGCTCCACGCTCCCCCTCACGGAGAAGGCGACCGAGGAACCGCCCGGGACCGCGACATCGCCGGCACCGGCCGGGACCCCCGGAATGACGCTGACCAACAGCGTCGCCACGAACAGCCCGGACGCGGCGATGAGGTGACCCTGGGATCGCACCCGCGAACGGTACCGGACGACTCGTTGGGTGCAGACGCGGCGACTGTGGCAGCATCCGGCCATGACCCGACTGACCGACGCGCACGTCTTGATCACCGGTGGCTCACGCGGCATCGGTCTGGCGACCGCGAGGCGAGCTCTCCAACGGGGAGCCCGCGTCTCGCTCGTGGCGCGCGACGCCGAGCAGCTCGCCCGGGCCGAGGACGAGCTCGAGTCCGGCGCGGGCGACCCCACTCGTGTCGCTGCCGAGCCGGTCGACGTCACCGATCGGGACGGGTTCGAACGCGCGCTCGGCCTGCTGATCGCGCAGTTCGGGCCCGTCGACGTCCTCGTCACGAACGCCGGTGGCGCGCGGCCGGGACATTTCGAGGAGCTCACGACCGAGGACTTCGAACAGCAGATGGCACTGAACTACTTCGGCACGGTGCATCCGATCCGCGCAGTGGTGCCGTCGATGATCGAGCGCCGCCGCGGTCACCTGCTCCTCGTCTCCTCGGCGGCCGGGCTCGTCGGCGTCTACGGCTATTCGGCGTACTCGCCGACGAAGTTCGCGGTGCGCGGGCTTGCCGAGACGCTGCGGGCCGAGCTGAAGCCACACGGGATCGTCGTGGGGTGTGCGTTCCCGCCCGACACCGACACCCCTGGCCTCGCGACCGAGAACGAGACGAAGCCCGAGGCCACGCGGCGCATCTCGGCTGCCATCAAGGTGCGCTCACCCGACACCGTGGCGAAGGCGATCATCCGCGGCATCGAGCGCGATCGCCTGGTGGTCACCGCCGATCCCTCCTCCGCGATGTTGGCTCGGGCGGCCGGCATGGTCGGCCCATTCTTGCGGGGCTCGATGGATCGCCACGTTCGGAAGGCTTCTCGGGGGCCGCAGTAGCGTTTTCGCATGGCCACTGACACCCCTTCCGCGTCTGCCGGTGCGACCCGCACCGAGACCGACAGCATGGGCCCGATCGAGGTGCCCGCCGACCGGTACTGGGGCGCGCAGACACAGCGGTCCCTGCACCACTTCTCGATCGGTGGCGACCACATGCCGAAGCCGGTCGTGCGGGGAATGGCGATCCTCAAGAAGGCCGCCGCGCTCACCAATCGTGATCTCGGGAAGATGGCCGACACCGAAGCCGATCTCATCGTGCGTGCCGCCGACGAGATCATCGCCGGCGACCTCGACGCCGAGTTCCCCCTCTTCGTCTGGCAGACGGGGAGCGGCACGCAGACGAACATGAACATGAACGAGGTGATCTCCAACCGGGCGATCGAGCTCGCCGGTGGCGTACGTGGGTCCAAGGACCCGATCCACCCGAACGACCACGTGAACATGTCGCAGTCGTCGAACGACACGTTCCCGACCGCGATGCACATCGCCGCGGCGCAAGCCATGGTGAATGGTTTGCTGCCGTCGGTTCGCGAGCTGCGAGACGCACTTGCCCGGCGCGCGGCGGAGTTCGAACTTATCGTCAAGATAGGAC
>JALHSW010000419.1 GCA_022865365.1 Acidimicrobiia bacterium
CGAGCTACGCGCCGAGAAGGAACGCGTCATCGCGGCGGCCAGCGACGAGCTCGAAGCGCACCGTCGGGCGAAACGCGACCGCCACCTCCGGACCTGGACCGAGGGCTTCGCGACGCACGGCAGATTCTCCGGTCCGACCGAAGATGTCGCGAAGATCCTCGCGGCGCTCGAGCCGCTCACCAAGGCCCGCTTCGCCCAAGCCCGCACCGCCGGCGAACGCGAGCCCCACGATGCCTACCGCTTCGACGCCCTCGTCACCGCCGTCACCGCCAAGGGCACTCGCACCAGACCTTCCCCGGCGCAGAGCTGGGCGGCCTGCGTGCACGTCGGACTCCAACCGCTCCTGCACGGCAAGACCGGACCCGGCGAGATCTGCGAGATCCCCGGCGTCGGCCCCGTCCCCGTCGCCCACGCCCGCGAGGTCCTCAGCCACGGACTCCTCCAGCTCGTGATCACCGACGGCGTCGACGTCCAGACGGTGGTCAGCAACACCCGCCACGTCCCCCCGGCGTTGAAGATCGCGATCGCGGTCCGGGATCGCACCTGCAAGATCCGAGGCTGTGATCGTGACCGGATGCTCGAACGCCACCACACGCACGACTTCGCCGAGTCGCACCGCAGCACTTACAACGAGCTCGGGAACCTGTGTCCCAAGCACCACGACCTCGTCACCCACAAGGGCTACACCACCACCGACAACCACGACGGCACCTGGGACCTGCACGCCCCTGCCCACGCACCGGCAGACGCCCTGGCCAACGCCCCACCCGGCGAGGCGGCGGCCTGACGCCAGGGCGACTGGGGCGCCTAGAGAGCGCGTGCGGCGACGTGGCCGTCGTACACCGCGCGGTCGACGAGTCGCACCGCGACCGCATCGCCGATCGTCAGGAGCTCGTCGACCTTGCCCTCGAGCTCGTGGGCGAGCGAGTCGTTCGGGAGCCCGTGGGTTCGGATCACGACCGTATCGACGCCGGTGATCGTCTCCATCTCCCGGGAGAGCACGTCGACGATCGTCACCTCGCGGTCGCCGATGAATGCCATCGCGTTGTTCGGGCGCCACACCATCCCGGCCTGTACCGCCCGGGGGAGGATCGCCGAGGCCGATTCCCCGTCGAGCGCCATCGGCATCGGGAGCGGGGTGACGCAGGTGGTGTCCTTGCCGGCCGCGGCGAGCAATTCCCCGAGGCCGATTGCCTGCGCGTGGCCGACCGCGTCGAGCAGCACGATCCGGCTCCCGAGCGCGTCGGGGTCGGCGAGGAACCTCTTGAGGGCGTCGACGTGATCGAGCACCCAGTCCTGCTCCGAACCCGGGATCGGCATCGGGTGGTACGCGGCATTCCCTGTCTTCGTGGCTCGGCCACCCGTCGCGATGATCACCGCGTCGGGTGAGAGCGCCAGGACGCTTTCGGCCGTTGCCTCCACGCCGGTGCGGACGTCGACGTCCCGGCGTTGGCACTCACCGATGCGCCAGCGCGCGATCTCCCAGATCTCATCCCGTCCCGGCAGCCGTGCCGCCCACCGGAGGTTGCCGCCGAGCTCGGATTCGCGCTCGAGCAGCGTGACGTCGTGCCCGCGCGCGGCCGCAGTCGCGGCGGCCTCCATGCCCCCGGGTCCGCCCCCCACCACGACCACCTTCTTCTTCCGGGCTGCGAGCCCGAGGGTCCCGAGCCCGAGGTCGTCCTCACGCCCGACGGCCGGGTTCTGCACACAGTTGATCGGCATCGACTGGAGCAGGTTGCCGTAACACGACTGGTTGATCCCGGTGCAGCGCCGGATCTCGTCGTCGTGGCCCTCGCGGGCCTTGTTCACCCACTCGGGGTCGGCGATGAGGGCCCGCACGAGGGTGATGCCGTCGGCTTCGTGACGCTCGAGGATCCCGTCGGCCTCCTCGGGGGTGATGATGCGGTGTACCGCGAAGACCGGGGTGTCACGCACGGCCTTCTTGATCGCGTGCGCCGCGTACACGCCGAAGCAGTGCGGCTCGTAGTTCGTGCGCACCATGCCGATCCCGCCGATGCCCACGCTCACGTTGAGGAAGTCGACGAGGCCGAGATCCTCGTAGCGGGCCGCGATCTCGGCGCAGTCATCCGCGGTCAGGCCCGGACCGTGGTGCTGCTCGTCGTCACCGGCGAGACGGATCCCCACCGCCACCCGGTCGCCGACGGCCTCGCGGATCGCGGAGACGACCTCCACCCCGAAGCGCATGCGGTTCTCGAGGCTGCCGCCGTAGGTGTCGGTGCGCTGGTTGTACTTCGGAGTGAGGAACTGGTGCAGGAGATAGCCGTGCGCGCTCTGGACCTCGATGCCGTCGAACCCGCCGGCCACGGCGTTCTTCGCGCACCGGACGTGGTAGTCGATCGACTCCGCGATGTCGCGGGCGTCCATTGCCTTGGGGGCTTCCATGTGGTCGGGCGCCACCGACGGCGCGATCGCGACCTCCTTCGACCAGCCGCCGAGCATCATCGCCCCGGAGTGCGTGAGCTGGATGAACGCGGCCGCACCGTGCTCGTGCACCTGGCTCGTGAGCTCGGTGTAGTGGGGGACCGACTCAGGGTCCCAGCCGTTGGCGTTGTTGGGCATCTTGTAGGCGGTGTTGGGCGACACCGAGGTCTCCCCGGCGATCACCGCGGCGACGCCGCCCTGGGCCCGCTCGGCCAGGTAGCGGCCGTAGCGGCGGCCGTAGAAGCCGGGCTCGCCCCAGACGGGATTGGGCTCGGTGAACATCGTGAAGTGCGCCCCGAAGATGATCCGGTTGCGCAGCTCGACCGGGCCGATCCGGAGCGGTTCGAAGAGGTGGTCGTTCGCCATGAGCAGCAGGTTGCCACACGGCGAGCGAGACGGCAGGCTGCACGCCATGACTGCCAATGATCCCTCCACCTCGTCCGGGACCGACGCCGCCACCGAGACCGACGACGACCCCTTTGCCGCGTTCGACGCGGCCGTGGGCATCGGGACCGTCCGAGATCCCCACCCGACCTTCCACGAGATGCGGGCCGAATCGCCGGTCCACGTCGGGAGCTTCGCCCACCGGTTCGGGATCGACGACCCGTTCGGCGCGGCGCTCGTCGGGGACGCCGCGACCCCCCACGCGGTGCTGTCCTTCGATGGCGTGCAGCAGGTGCTCAAGGACGGGGCGACGTTCTCGTCGTCGGGCTACGCGGAGACGATGGGCATGCTCATGGGCCACTCGATCCTCGAGATGGACGAGCCCGAGCACCACCGCTACCGGTCACTCCTCCAGCAGGCCTTCACCCGCAAGGCGATGGAGCGCTGGGAGGCCGACCTCGTCGTCCCCATCGTCAACGGCCTGATCGACGAGCTGATCGACGAGTTCGCCGACCAGGGGCGCGCCGATCTCGTGAGCGGCCTGTTCTTCCCGTTCCCCGTCACGGTCATCGCCGGGATGCTCGGCCTCCCGAAGGAGGACCTTCCCGAGTTCCACCGCAAGGCCGTCGAGCTCATCACGATCATGAGCGACATCGAGACGGGCCTGAACGCGTCGATCTGGCTCCACGGCTACTTCTCCAAGGTCATCGCCGCGCGCCGGGCCGAGCCGCGCGAGGACGTCATCAGCGTGCTCACCCAGGCCGAGCTCGACGGGCAGCGCCTCGACGACGAGGAGATCATCGCGTTCCTCCGCCTGCTGCTGCCGGCCGGGGCGGAGACGACGTACCGGTCGTCGAGCAACCTGATGTTCGGGCTGCTCTCGAACCCCGACCAGCTCGATGCGCTGCGGGCCGACCGGGGATTGATGGCGCAGGCGATCGAGGAAGGCATCCGGTGGGAGCCACCGCTCACCGGGATCGGTCGTACGGCGATGCGCGACGTCGAGGTCGGGGGCGTGCTGATCCCGGCCGGCTCCCCGGTCGCGGTCGAGATGGGGAGCGCGAACCGCGACCCGGCGCGCTGGGACCGCCC
>JALHSW010000420.1 GCA_022865365.1 Acidimicrobiia bacterium
CCAGCCGGTCGACCCGTCGGCCCGGGCCAGCGCCTCGAACACCTCGAGGCAGGTGCTGATGTCGGCCTCGGTGCCCCCGAGCTCGCGGGGCACCATGAGCCCGAACAGGCCGGCTTCGTGGAGCGCGTCCACGACGGGACGGGTCATCGTGCACGCCAGCTCGGCTGCCTCCGCCTCCGCCTCGATCAGACCGGTGAGCGAGCGCGCCGCGCCGAGCGCGTCGGTGGCGTGCTGCGTCGCCGCGGTCATGGGGTCACTCGAAGGTGAGCTTGCCGGAGTCGAGCACGACGCCGTCGCCCACGCAGGTCTGGTAGATGGCCACATCGGCGTCGACCCAGATCTTCACGTCGAGACGGTCACCGGGCGTCACCGGTGCGGAGAAGCGACCCTCCATGCTCTTGAACCGGCTCGGGTCGCTCCCGCACACCCCGTGCAGCAGCGCGCGACCGGTGAACCCATAGGTGCACAGCCCGTGCAGGATCGGCTTCGGGAAGCCGGCGAGCTCGGCGAACTTGGGGTCGGAGTGCAGCGGGTTGCGGTCGCCGTTGAGGCGGTAGAGCAGCGCCTGATCGGGACGCGTGTCGTACGAGACGACCGTGTCGGGGTCGCGCTCGGGCGCGACGTTGCGGGGGCCGCTCGGACCTCGGTCGCCGCCCCACCCGCCTTCGCCGCGGATGAACGCCGACATCGTGGTGGTGAACAGCGGCTTGTCGTCGGCGAGATCGACGGCTTCGCTCTCGAGCACCACGACTGCGGCCTTGCCCTTGTCGTACATCGCCGCGACCTTGCCCTGCATGCGAGCCTTGCCCGAGACGGGCAACGGCTTGTGCAGCGTGACCGACTGCTCACCGTGCACGAGCATCGCCCAGTTGAAGGTGCCGATCGCCGCCATCACGTTGCCTCCACCGCCGGAGGCGTTGATCACCACCGGCATCGTCGGCAGCGCGCGTTGCTCGATGTCGGTGCTGTTCTCGGTCGTGAACTCCAGCTCGAACCCGGTCGGGTCCGTGGCTCCTGCGCCAACGCCCAGCGCGTAGAGCAGGCTGTCCTTCGAGCTCCAGGCGGCCTCGGCCGGCTCGGTGACCGTGCCGACGGCGTCGGGGTTCAAGGGCATCGTCGCTCCTTCAGACAGTTCTGAGGCAGAAAGATCGGGACCGTCATGCTGCCACCACTGGGGCCGTCGCCGCCGACCCGGACCTAGACCCCCTTGGGGATCTGGCTCCACGGCACGTCGCGGTCGGCCTTGGCCTCGGTCGGCAACCCCAGCACCCGCTCACCGAGGATGTTGCGCATGACCTCCGACGTCCCGCCGGCGATCGTCTCGGACTGCGATGCCAGGAGGTGGTCGACCGGGTCGTCCCGCGGCGGCGGGTCGTATCCCCCGCTCAGGGTGCCCGCCGGCCCCATGGTTGTCACGGTGAACGACTGGATCCGCTGGTCGAGCAGCGCGCCAATGAGCTTCAGCACCGAACCCTCCGGCCCGGGCGTCCCCCGCTGGCGCAGCGCCGCCGCCCGCAGCGCACCGATGCGGAGCACGTCGGCCTCGACCCAGAGGCGCATGAGCTCGTCGCGTCGCGCGGGGTTGCGGTCGGGTGTCGCGTTCCAGGCCTCGAGCGCGCCGGCGATCGGGCCGCTCCCCCGCGGCATGATGGCGCCACCGATCGACACCCGCTCGTTCATGAGTGTCGTGACCGCGACGTGCCATCCCTCACCCAGACCACCGAGCCGCGCGCTGTCGGGCACCTGCACGTCGGTGAAGTACACCGCGTTGAAGTCGGCGCCCCCGGTCATCTGGCGCAACGGACGCACCTCGACGCCCGGCGAGTGCATGTCGATGACGAACGCGGTGAGGCCCGCGTGCTTCGGCACGTCGGGATCGGTGCGAGCGAGGAGCATCCCCCAGCGAGCGCGGTGTGCGAGCGACGTCCAAACCTTCTGTCCGTTCATGATCCACACATCGCCGTCGCGCACGGCGCGCGTCGCGAGTGTCGCGACGTCGGAGCCGGCACCGGGCTCACTGAACATCTGGCACCAGATCTCTTCCGCCGTCCAGATCGAGCGCAACATGGCGCGCTGCTCGTCGGTGCCGTGGGCGACGATGGTGGGGCCGACCATGCCGATGCCCATGGGGTTGCGGAGCCACGACGACGACCGGCCGGCCGCGCCGAGCTCGGCATCCACCACCTCCTGGAGGCTGGGCTCGAGGCCTAGACCGCCCTGGCCCACCGGGTACTGCACCCGGGCCAGTCCGGCGTCGAACTGCGCCCCGAGGAACACGGTCTGGTCGTCGTCGCGGTGCTCCTCGAGCAACGCACACACACGCGCTCGGACGTCGAGCTCTTCGTCGCTGGCCATGTCTCCCTGCCTGTTCGTCGACCCGCCGGCGGCGGCGCTGGGCAGTCTCCCCGATCCGGGGGCGGTATCGCTATCTCCGCCTGCATCGCTATCGTCGGAGGATGTTGTCCAGCCCGGCATGACCGGCGCGCCGTAGGCTCGGCGCGATGGCAGGGCCACGAGTTGGCGTGATCGGCGCGGGTGGGGTCGGAGTGGCGACCGCATCCGCGATCATCATCCGCGGCCTCGCGAGCCGCGTCACGATCTACAGCCGCAACCCAGACAAGGGGCGCGGGCTCGCCCTCGACTTCCTGCACGCCCGGCCGCTCCTGGCGCGGATCGACATCCGCGGTCGGGGACTCGACGAGATCGAGGAGGAGGACATCCTCATCTTCACCGCCGGCCACCACACGACGCCGGGCGAGACGCGCCTCGACATCCTGAAGCAGAACCTCGTGGTCATGGACGACACGGTGAGCGCGGTCGAGGCCGGCGAGCTGCCGCGGATCGCGCTCGTCGTCACGAACCCGCTCGACGTGATGACCGAGTACTTGGCGCGGCGCTGGGCCGACCGAACCGTCTCGGTGATGGGGTCGGGCACGTCGCTCGACACGTTGCGACTCACTCAGCGCATCGCCCAGGAGTGCGGCGTGCACCCCCGAAGCGTCCACGCGTGGGTCGTGGGCGAGCACGGCGACTCGTCGGTGTTCCTGCTCGACAGTGCAACGGTGGGCACCCTCCGGCTCGCCGAGTTCGCATCGCAGCGGGGGGTCGACCTCAGCCCGGACCGGCTCGACGCGATCGAGCGCGACGTCCGCCGCGCGGCCTACGAGGTGCGCGACCTCAAGGGGTCCGCCGTGCACGGCATCGGCCTCACCGTGAGTGGCCTGATCCATGCGACGGCCCATGAGACGGGCGCGCTGATTCCCGTGTCGGTACGGGTCGGCGCCGACGTGTGCGCCAGCCTTCCTTGCGTGCTCGGCCCCGAGGGACCGAGCACGCCGCTCATGCCGATGATGACCGAGCGCGAGCAGCGGGACTGGGAGCACACCCTCGAGGTGCTCGCCGAGGCGAATCAGGCGCTCCCGAACTAAGAGCCCCCGGGTGAGAGCTCGAGCCGGGCTGCGATGGCCCGGCCGATCTCGAGCGCCGCGGTTGCGGCGGGCGACGGCGCGTTGAGCACGTGGAGTGCGCGGCCGACCTGGTGGAAGGCGAAGTCGTCGACCAGCTTCCCATCGGCCGTGATCGCCTGGGCGCGCACTCCGGCCGGCGCACGCTCCAGATCCTCCCGGCGCACGTCGGGGACGAGGCGCTGGATCGCCGCGGTGAACCGACGCTTGCTGATGGATCGCGACATCTCGCCCGCCCCGTAGCGCCAGTAGCGAGCCGCGAGCTTGCGAAAGCCGCGGGACCGCAGCGTTTCGCGCACGTCGACAAGCGCGACCCGACCCCAGGAATACCCCTCCCGAGCCAACGCGAGCACAGCGTTGGGTCCGACGTGCACTCGCCCGTCCACCCCGCGCGTCAGGTGGACACCCAGGAACGGGAAGCGGGGGTCCGGCACCGGGTAGATGAGGTTTCGAACGAGCGACGAGCGCTCGGGCACCAGCTCGGAGTACTCACCCCGGAACGGGATGATCCGCAGTCCGTTCGCTCCGCCCGGACCGCTCAGTGCCGTAGCGATCCGATCGGCGTGGAGGCCGGCGCAGTTGACCACGCGTGCGGCGACCACCTCACCCTTGGTCGTCTCGAGCACGAGCCCGTCGGAGCGCTCGCTCCCCGACACCACTCCGGTGTCCAACCGCAGCGTCCCGCCCGCGTCCTCGATCTGCTTGCCGAGAGACCGGCAGACCTCGCCGTAGTCGGTGATCCCGGTGTCGAGGATGTGCAGCGCGCCGACTCCCGCAGCGTGCGGCTCGAGCGCTCGGAGCTCGTCGGGACCGATGAGCTCCGAGCGCACACCGTTGGCGCGGCACCGGCGCTCGAGCTCGGCGAGCTGGGGACGCTCACCTTCGTTGACCGCGACCACCACCTTCCCGCACACGTCGTGGGCGATCCCATGGTCGCGGCAGTACTCGACCATCGACGTGCGGCCCGCGGCACACAGTCGAGCCTTCTCCGAGCCGGGCGGGTAGTAGACCCCGGCGTGGATCACCCCCGAGTTGCGACCCGACTGGTGGCTCGCGAGTGAGCCCTCCTTGTCGACCACGACGACGCGCGCCGTGGGACTCACGTCCTGGATCGCCCGAGCGGTCGCGAGACCCACGATTCCTGCACCCACCACGACCACGTCCACGCGCTCCACGACAAGCATCGTCGCACGCGGGCCGCCTCAGCGAGCAGTCCGCCACATCGTCGTCACCACGGGTCCGCCGGCGGGGAGCGCGAACTCCCCTCGCTCGGCGAA
>JALHSW010000421.1 GCA_022865365.1 Acidimicrobiia bacterium
ATCTCGTCAGTGACCGCACCGCAGCGGATCGGGCGAGCAGGGGGACAACGATGCAGTACCACTTCAGTCAGAACGCGCCCATCACGGAAGAGGACGCCCTGGCCCAGGCAGCCGACATGGGCCTCCACACAATCGCCTTCGACGAGATCACGGACGAGGACGAGTCGCTGCACTGGCACGAGTTCGACGCCGTCGCCTGGGTCATCGACGGCACCGGCGCCTTTGCCGATGCCGATGGGAACGTCACCCAGACGAGCCCCGGATGCCGGGTGGACGCCCCTGCCGGTTGGCTCCACCGCAACCTGGCCGGCCCCCCGGTCCGGATCGTGCTGGGCACCAGCCTGCCGGGCGAGCAATGGACCATGCCCATCGACAAGGACCCGGCTGACCGGCCCGAGCACCTCACCGTGTGAGTCCGGCGTCGGGGCCGCCGCGAAACCGGCGCCTCGCAAGGGTCGTTCGCCCAACGTGGCGATAGAGTCCGATCATGCTTGTTGGAGGTTTGGTCTTCGCCGTCGTCGCGCTCGTCTGCATCGTTGCGGGAGCCGTCGTCATGAAGCGGCGCAGTGAATACGGGAACAGCGACGGCGACGACGTCATGAGCGATGCAGAGTTCCGCAAGATCGAGGGCTTCGACGAGTAACCGCGCTCGAGCTCCTCGATGGGTCGACTGGAGCTTTCACAACAGCCGGTGATGGTCGAGATGGCTGCGATGACTCCGGTACAGCGCGACCCGAGTGCTCCGCTCCCCGGCCGGCCGGAAGACATCGCTGCCACCGTCGCGTTCCTCTGTTCGGACCGCGGCTCGTTCATCAGCGGCTGCGACATCCGGGTCGACGGCGGTTTGATCGGCGCATCCCGCCATCAAGCGGCCACTGGCTGAAGCACATCCCGGGGGAGGTAGTCGACAGCTACCCTCTCGCGAGTGAGCACCCTCGGCGATACCGCCTCGGAGTTCCATCGCCTCCACGCCTCCGAGTGCTTCGTCATGCCGAACCCGTTTGACGCGGGAAGCGCAAGGGCGCTGGAGCAACTGGGGTTCAAAGCGTTGGCGACCACGAGCGCCGGTCTCGCCTGGACGTTGGGTCGTGCTGACAATCAGGTGACGCTCGACGAGTCGCTCGAGCATCTCCGGGTCGTCGTGGGCGCCGTGAAGGTACCGGTGAACGCCGATTTCGAGGGTGGGTTCGCCATCGATCCAGCGCACGTGGCCGCCAACGTGAAGCTCGCCGCGACCACGGGTATCGCGGGGCTCTCCATCGAAGATTCCACGGGCGATGTACTCGATCCCCTCCATGAGTTCGATCTGGCGGTCGAGCGCGTTCGGGCGGCGCGACAAGCGATCGACGAGAGCGGCACCAACATCGTCCTCACCGGTCGCTCCGAGGGGTTCGTCTGCGGGCGCCCCGACATCGGCGAGACGATCCGAAGGCTCAGCGCGTACGCAGAAGCGGGCGCCGACTGCCTCTACGCTCCGCGGATCGAAACCGTCGAGCACGTTGCCGCGATCGTCGCCGCCGTGTCGCCCAAACCGGTGAACCTTCTGATCAACGCGCCGTTCATGACGGTCGCGCAGGCGGCCGATCTCGGAGTGCGACGCATCAGCGTCGGGGGCACGCTGGCGCGCACCGCATGGGCTGGATTCCTCCATGCGGCGCAAGAACTCGCGGACGACGGAACGTTCTCCCAGTTCGAGCGATTGCCCGACGTCGACCAGCTGTTCCGCCCGCGCTAACTGCGAGGGGAACAAGCGAACTGCCGTCCTCATCGCCCCCTGGTTCATCGCTTGCACGCGGATGAGATCTCGGCGAACACGAGCTGCACCTGAGCATCTTGATGCTATGATGCTGAGATGACGAAGACGCGGACAACGCTCACGATCGACGAGGAGACACTTCGCGCGGTGAAGGTGCGGGCAGCCCGCACCGGCAAGGGCGACAGTGAGGTGATCGAGGAAGCGCTCCGTCGCCATCTCGGACTCGACCTGCTCGACCGGCTGTGGGCGCGGAACGCCCTCGACGAAGACGAGGCCGTCGGTCTGGCCGTCGAGGCCCAGCACGCGACGCGCCCGCGCAAGCGCTGAGCGGTGCGCGCGGTCCTCGATCCGAACGTCCTCATCTCGGCACTGCTCACACCCCACGGCAAGCCGGCACAGGTCGTGCGCTCCTGGCTCGCCGGAGCCTTCGAGCTGTTCGTCTCCGAGTCGCTGCTGGCCGAGCTCCAGCGAGCGCTCGGCTACCCCAAGCTCCGAGCACTCATCGAAGCAACCGAGGCGCAGGAGCTGCTCGACCTGCTCCGCCGCGACGCCGAGGTGATCGACGATCCCGACGACCCACCTGCGATCCGGTCGCCCGACCCCGACGACGACTACCTCATCGCGCTCGCCATGTCCGCACGCGCGGCCCTCGTCTCGGGCGATGGCCATCTGCTCGGCCTCGGAACGCGCCTCCCCGTGTACGCACCGGCCGAGTTCCTCGCGCTGCTCGCGCAGGAGCCGGGCGTGTGAGGCACCATGGCTCTGAACGGAACGGTCGAGCAGCTCTCTTGACGAACGATGTCCTTGATCGCTCGTGAACCCTGCACCGGCCCAGCATCTTCCGGCACCCCGACAGCGACGGAGCATCATCATGAAGGCAATCGTGCAGGACACGTACGGCTCGACCGACGTGCTCCGTCTGGATGACATCGACGTCCCCGAACCAGGCGCCGGTGAGGTGCTGGTCCGGGTTCGTGCCGCCGGGGTCGACCGGGGCGTGTGGCACCTGATGACCGGCGAGCCGTACCTCGCCCGTCTCGCCTTTGGGTTGCGCCGGCCCCGCAACCGGGTGCCGGGAATGGACGTGGCCGGTGTCGTCGAGAAGGTCGGCGTGGGCGTGACCGGGTTCGCAGTGGGCGACGAGGTCTTCGGCATCGGCAAGGGCACCTACGCCGAGTTCGCGGTGGCTCCGGCCAAGAAGCTGGCGCTCACGCCGGAGGGGCTCTCGCTCGAGCACGCAGCGGCGGTTCCCATCTCGGGGCTGACCGCCCTCCAGGCGGTGCGCGACGTGGGCAACGTGCAGCCCGGCCAGTCCGTGCTGGTGATCGGGGCGTCCGGTGGCGTCGGGACCTCTGCGGTGCAGATCGCCACCGCGGCCGGCGCCGAGGTCACCGGCGTGTGCAGCACCGCGAAGGTAGACCTGGTCCGCGCGATCGGGGCCGCCCACGTCGTGGACTACACCCGGGACGACATCGTGGAGCTGGGGACGCGCTACGACGTCGTGATCGACATCGCGGGGAGCCGGACGCTGCGACAGCTGCGGAAGGTGCTCGCTCCGAAGGGCACGTTGGTCATCGTCGGCGGCGAGGGTGGTCGCTGGCTCGGTGGGACCGAACGGAACCTCCGGGCCGCGCTGTGGTCGCCCTTCATCGGGCAGCGCATGTGGGCTTTCATCTCGCGCGAACGCGGGGAGGACATCGAGCGGCTGGCCGAGATGATCGCCGCCGGCGCGGTCACGCCCATCGTCGAACGGACCTTCCCGTTGGCCGACACCGCCGACGCGATCCGCCTGCTCGAAGACGGCAACGCCCGGGGCAAGGTCGTCGTCACCGTCTGATCAGGAGCCGGGCCCGAACCCGGTCATCGGCTCGCGGCCCGGAACGAACCGACCGCCTCCTGGAGTGAGGCGACC
>JALHSW010000044.1 GCA_022865365.1 Acidimicrobiia bacterium
AGGGCCGCGGCGGCACCGCCGACTCGTTCTTCGCATGGCAGTTCATCCCGTGGCGGTTCGCCATCCTCGCCCTGACCTCCTCGAGCCCGTCCCTTCCAGGGGTTTTCGGCACGCCCGTGCCCGGCCTACAGGGCTTCCTGGACCGCTCCGTCTCCCCGCATCAGGGGGTCGGAGTACCGTCCGCCCGATGAGCGACGCCGGGCGGATCACCGATGAGGGTCTCGCGCGCCTGCGCAGCAGAGTCGGGATCCCCGAGCCTCACACGGCTCCGCCCCGGTATCTGGGGGCCGATACCGACGCGTTCCGTCACGTTGCGGAGTGCTACGGCGACGACAACCCGCTGTGGTGCAATCCCGACTACGCCGCCTCCAGCCGCTGGGGTGGACCGATCGCGCCACCCCCGCTCGTGGGCGGCGACTCGCTCATCGGTGAGGACGAGGTCATCGAGGTCGCCGCCGAGCACCAGGACCTGATGAAGGGTGATCCGCTCCGAGGGGTACACGCGTTCTACGCGGCCAGCGCACGCGAGTGGTGGGCACCACTCCGCCCGGCCACGCGCGTCTGGCGGCGCAACGCGCTCGTCTCGGCGCAGGACAAGGCATCGGCGTTCGCCGGGCGCGCGATCCACGAGTGGACCGCCCAAGTGTTCCGTGTCGACAACGGACCCCTGTTGTCGGCGCAGCTCCGTGACATGGTGCGGACCGAGCGCGCGGAGGCGCGCGCCCGCAAGAAGGAGGCTGTGCTCGAGCCGCAACCGTGGTCAGAGGACGAGCTCGGAGAGATCGACGCGCAGTACGCACGCGAGGCTCCACGCGGGGCCGAGCCCCGTTGGTGGGAGGACGTCGACGAGGGCGATGAAGTGGCGCCGATCGCGAAGGGCCCGCTCACGGTGACCGACATGGTGTGCTGGCACACCGGGATGGGCATGGGCATGTACCAGGTGCGCCCGTTGCGACTGGGGTGGAAGAACCGGATGCGGATCCCCCGCTTCTACCATCGAGACGGCCTCGGCATCCCCGACGTGCTGCAGCGCGTCCACTGGGACCCGGCCTACGCGCGCAAGAGCGGGAACCCCACGACCTTCGATTACGGGCGCATGCGCGAGACCTGGTTGATCCACCTCTGCACCGACTGGATGGGCGACGACGCGTGGTTGTGGCGACTCGATTGTGAGTTCCGCAAGTTCAACTACGTGGGCGACGCGCACTGGATGCGCGGACGGGTGGTCCGCAAGTACCTCGCCGACGGAGACCGGCCGGCCGTCGACCTCGACGTCTCGGGCGAGAACCAGCGCCGCGAGGTCACCACGCCGGGCCACGCGACGGTGCTGCTCCCGAGCCGGGAGCACGGTGACGTGCGGCTGCCGGATCCGCCCGGGGGCGCCACGGATCTCCAGGGTGCGCTCGACGCCATCGCCGAGCAGTTCGTCCAGGAAGGCTGAGCAACCATGACGTACGAGCCGATCGAGGGCCTCGATGCACGAGTCGACGATGGCGTGCTCAGAATCACGCTCGACCGGCCGGAGAAGCGCAACGCGCTCGACGACGCGATGGTCGCTGCGCTCGTGGGCCACCTCGAACAGGCCAACCAGGACGAAGGCATTCGGGTGATCGTCATCGACGGGCGCGGCGACGACTTCTGCGCAGGGTTCGACATCATGTCGAGAAGTGGCGGCGACGGTGATCGCAAACCCCGCATCGGGAGCATCCAGCGGCGCCTTCCCGCACAAGCACATCGGCTCGTACCGCTGATGCTGAGCACGCAGGTGCCGGTGGTGTGCGCGGTGCGCGGCTGGGCCGCGGGCCTGGGTCTGCACGTCGCGCTCGCAGCCGACTTCTGCATCGCGGCGTCGGACGCGCGTCTGTGGGAGCCGTTCGCGACCCGCGGGTTCACCCCGGACAGTGGAGGCACCTGGCTCCTCCCGCGGCTCGTCGGCATGGCGCGCGCCAAAGACCTGCTCATGCTCGGCACCGAGCTGTCGGGTACCGATGCCGCGTCCTGGGGGCTCATCCACCGATCGGTCGACGCCGGTGACGTGGCGACCGAAACCGAACGCGTGACCCGCCGACTCGCCGACGGGCCGACGGTTGCGCTCGGGCTGACGAAGTGGCTCGTGCACCAGGGCGCCGGGCTCGACCTCGAGCGCCACCTCGCGAACGAAGCGTTCGCGATGGAGCTCTCCTCACGGACCAGTGACTTCCGCGAGGGAATCGCGGCGATGCGCGAGAAGCGTGCTCCGGGCTTCGAGGGCCGATGACGCGGGCGTCCTCGGCTGACCGCGTCGCGGTCGATGCATCGACGTCGAGCACTGACGCGGTTGCGGCGGTTCGCGCGTGGATCGACGCCAACGTCCCCGCGGCGTGGCGAGCCGCGGCTCGGCGCGGTGGCGAAGCCGAGATCCGTTCGGTCCGCTCTCGCGACGAGTACGAGCAGTGGTATCCCGTGTTCGGACGGTCGGGACTCGCGGTGGCGACCTGGCCGGTCGAGTACGGCGGTCTCGGCGTCGACCCCGAGACGGCGCGCCTGCTCGACCGCGAGCTCGCCCCGTTCAAGCTCGGCCGACTGAACCCACTCGGCCTGAACCTGTGCGCGCCCGCACTCTTCGCGCATGGGACCGATGAGCAACGGCTTCGGTTCCTCCCGCCGATCGTGACCAACGACGAGCGCTGGTGCCAACTGTTCAGCGAACCGGGTTCCGGCTCGGACCTCGCGTCGCTCGCGACCCGTGCGGAGCGCGACGGCGACGACTGGACCATCACCGGGCAGAAGATCTGGACGACCTGGGCCCATCATTCCGACTGGGCCGTCCTGCTGGCGCGGACCGACCCGACGGTGCCCAAACGCAAGGGCATCACCTACTTCCTCCTCCATCTCCACCCGCCCGGCGTCGACGTTCGGCCCCTGCGCCACATCACAGGCGAGGTCGACTTCAACGAGGTCTTTCTCGACGGCGCGATGGTGCCCGACGCCCAACGCGTGGGCAGCGTCGACGACGGCTGGCGCGTCGCCGGCGCCACCCTGTCGTCGGAGCGACAGATGGTCGCCGGTGCAGGATCGGGCGGCGTCGACCGCATCGGCGGCTCGGGCATCGAGCACGCGATCGGGCTCGCGCAGCAGCGAGAGGTCCACAATGATCCGGTGACGCGCCAGCGCCTGGCTCGCATGCACATCGAGGAGCGGATTCGGTTGATCACGAACCGGCGCGTCCGCGCCGGCCTGTCGGCGGGACGGGCGCCCGGTCCGGAGAGCAGTGTCGGCAAGGTGCACTCCGGCGACGTCAACCAACGACTCCAAGTGCTCACGAGCGACCTCCTCGGCGCCGACGCCATGGCGTGGCCCATCGCAGCATCCGCCCCAATTGACGATTCCGGCCGCCACGACGATCCAGACTCCTACGGCGAGTCGCTCCCGCGCGAGGTGCACGGGATGCTCCGCAGCCGCGCCAACACGATCGAGGGCGGCACGAGCGAGGTGAACAAGAACATCGTTGCCGAGCGCGTGCTCGGCCTCCCCCGCGAGCCCGACCCGTGGCGTGGCACCCCATGGAACGAGGTGCCACGCTCATGACGCCCGCGCGCAGCGGCCGGCCGTACACCCGGCTCCGGGTCGAGCGGCGCGGCGCGGTCGGCTGGTTGATCTTCGATCGGCCCGAGGCCGCGAACGCGATGGACGCGACGATGTTCGATGAGCTCGAACGTGCGTGGACCGAGCTCGCGGTCGACCCGTCGGTGCGAGTCATCGTGAACACCGGCGAAGGGCGATCCTTCCAGACCGGCGTCGACGTTGTGCAGATGGCGCGCGACAAGGACGCCCTTCGCGAACACTCTCGCCGCACCCGCGACGCGCAGCTGCGCTTCACGGCTTGGCACTGCAGGGTGTGGAAGCCGGTGATCGCCGCCGTGAACGGCACGTGCGCCGGCGGCGGTCTGCACTTCGTCGCCGACGCCGACATCGTGATTGCGGCCTCCGATGCCACGTTCGTCGATCCGCACGTGTCGGTCGGTCAAGTCGCAGCGTACGAGGGCATCGCGTTGGCGCGAAAGTCGCCCGTGGAGTCCGTGCTCCGAATGGCGCTCGTCGGGCGGCACGAGCGAATAGATGCGGCCCGTGCGTACCAGCTCGGGATCATCAGCCAGGTCGTCGACCCGCCCGAGCACCTGCGCGACGAGGCCCAGGCGCTCGCCGAGAAGATCGCGAAGAACTCACCGGCCGCGATGGCCGCGACCAAACGCGCGCTGTGGGGCGCACTCGAGACCGGCCTCACCGACGCGTGCCGCATCGGCGCCGGCCACCTCGTCTCGATGTGGGGACACCCCGACCAGGAAGAGGGGCCGCGCGCCTTCGCCGAGAATCGCGACGCCGAATGGATCCCACTCGAAGGAGCGCGCCCTGATGCGTGAGCCTGATGGGGTGAGGCAGACGGGTAGCTACGAGCATCTGATCGTGGAGCGGCACGGACCGGTCGGCTGGCTGATCAACAACCGACCCGGCGCGCACAACGCGATGAACGCCAAGATGCGCGACGAGTTCGCCGAAGCGTGGATCGAGCTCGATCGCGACCCCGAGGTCCGCGTGATCGTGCACACCGGCGAGGGACGGGCGTTCCAGACCGGCGTGGACGTCGCCGAGATCGCGTCCGACGGCGTCGGCATGCAGCGCTACCGCCAATCCGTCGAGGACTTCGATCTGCACTTCACCTCGTGGCACCAGCAGGTGTGGAAGCCGGTGATCACGGCGGTGAACGGCATCTGCTGCGGAGGCGGCTTCCACTGGGTCGCCGACGCCGACATCGTGATCGCCGCATCTGACGCGCAGTTCTTCGATCCGCACGTCTCGATCGGTCAGGTCGTCTCCATCGAGGCGATCGGACTCATCCGCAAGATGCCCGCGGAGGCCGTGATGCGCATGGCCTTCGTCGGCCGACATGAGCGCATGGACGCGGCCCGTGCGTACGAGCTCGGGATGATCAGCCAGGTCGTCGACCCGCCCGAACGGCTCCGAGAAGAGGCGCAGGCCCTGGCCGAGAAGATCGCCAAGAACTCACCGGCCGCGATGGCCGCGACCAAGCGCGCGCTGTGGGGGGCGCTCGAGACCGGCCTCACCGAAGCCTGTCGCGTCGGTGCGGGACACCTCGTGTCGATGTGGGGACACCCCGACCAGGAAGAGGGGCCGCGCGCCTTCGCCGAGAATCGCGACGCGGAGTGGGCCCCGCTCGAGAGCCAGTCGGAGTCGGAGTGACGCCGCTCGCGGACCTGCTGTTCGAGGGGCCCGCCGACGCGTCACCCGACGAGGTGCTCGTGCACGCCGGCGCGCACCAGGTCACCCGTGAGCAGCTGAGCGCCGATGCCCTCGCCGTGCGCGGCGCGCTGGTTGACGCAGGTGTTCCCGCGGGCGCGCCCGTCGCCGTGATGCTGGGGAACGGAGCCGAGACCGTCGCCACGCTCTTCGGCGTTTGGGCCGCACAGGCGGTGTACGTGCCGGTGAACCCACGACTCACCGATCCGGAGGTCGCCCGGCTGCTCGACGCGGTCCCCGCTGCCGCGATCGTGACCAGCGAGACCGATGTCGATCGCTTCCCCGAATACGACTTCACCACGCTGGATGCTGTCGGCGCCCGGATCGGGTGCCCGCGAGCCTCGGGAGCCGCCGAGCCGTTCGACCCCGACGTCGCGCTCGTCCAGACGACCTCCGGCACCACCGGTCCGCCGACTCCGGTCCCGCTGCGGCACTCGCAGGTGCTGGCCCTCCTCGATGGTGTGCTCGGGACGGTTCGCACCGCCACGCGCCGCGACACGCCCGCGATGCCCAACCTCATCCCGGTCTCGCTCTCACTCTGGGCCGGGATCTACAACGTCTGCTTCGCGTTCCGCGTCGGAGCACCGGTCGTGCTCATGGAGCGGTTCGAGCCCCGCGAGCTCGCACGACTCGTGGCCAAGCACGGCATCCGCTCGGTCGTGCTGCCACCGGCGGCGATGGCGATGTGCTGCGACGACCCCGAGCTCGAGTCGCTCGCACCGCTGCGCTACGTGCGCAGCATCACGGCACCGTTGTCGCCGTTCCTCGCCCGCCGCTTCCACAGCCGCTTCGGCATCGCCGTCCTCAACGGCTACGGACAGACCGAGCTCGGAGGCGAGGTCGTCGGGTGGAGCGCGTCCGACTGGCGCGCCTTCGGTGACACGAAGCTCGGCGCGGTCGGGCGCCCGCTCGCAGGGGTCGAGCTCCGCGTCGACGAGACGGGCGAGGTCTTGGTGAGTACACCCGCGTCGCGCGACTCACCGGCGTCGCTGGGCGAACGGTCGACACCCGACGGCTGGGTGCGCACCGGGGATCACGGTCGGGTCGACGACGACGGCTTCCTCTGGATCGAGGGCAGAGCGTCCGACATGGTGAACCGCGGGGGCCTCAAGGTCTTCCCGGCCGAGGTCGAGGAGGTGCTGCGATCGGTGCCCGGCGTGCGCGACGTCGCCGTGGTCGGGATCCCCGACGAGCGTCTCGGCGAAGTCCCCGTCGCGGCCGTGGTCGGCGACGTCGACCCGGGGGGGCTCGACGCCCGATGCCGGGCTCACCTCGCGCCCTACAAGGTCCCCGCACGGTTCGTGTTCGTCGACTCGCTGCCCCGCAACGAAGTCGGCAAGGTGCTCCGCGCCGAGGTGCAACGGCGGTGCGCCCCCGGCGACTGACGGTGGGCGCCGACCGTCAGTCGACGGTCGCGGGTGTCCGCTCCGGTTCGAGACCGAGCAACTCGGCTTCGAGGTCCGGCGCCGCTTCGACGTGGACCTTGGGGATCCACTCCAGCCAGCGCGGGAACCACCAGTTCCGGTCGCCGAGCAATTCCATCGTCGCCGGGACGAGCACGATGCGAACGAGCGTGGCGTCGATGAGGATCGCCGATGCCAGCCCAAGGCCGAAGAGCTTTATGATGCGCAGGTCACCGAGCACGAAGCTGGCGAACACGCAGATCATGATCGCCGCCGCCGCCGTGATCACGCGCGCCGTCGCCGCAAGACCGTCGGCGACCGCGAGTCCGTTGTCGCCGGTGCGGTCGTACTCCTCTCGCACGCGCGAGAGCAGGAACACCTCGTAGTCCATCGAGAGTCCGAACACGATCGCGAAGAGCATCATCGGGACGAATGGTTCGATCGGTCCCGTGCCCTTGATGTCGAGGAGCCCGCCGAACCAGCCCCATTGGAAGACCGCGACCACGACGCCGTACGCCGCCGCGATCGACAGCAGGTTCATCACCACGGCCTTCACCGGCACGAGCACGGAGCGGAACACGATCAGGAGGAGCACGAAG
>JALHSW010000422.1 GCA_022865365.1 Acidimicrobiia bacterium
CGGCGATGCGCGCGAGCGCGATCAGCTGGGCCCGCTCGCGACGGCGGAACGGATGGCCGTCGCGGCCGACCAGCAGCGTTGCGTCGTGGCTGACGAGCGCGGCGACCAGTAGGTCCTCGGGGCCGGTCGTGCCGTCGGCGACCGTGGGCGAGGCGGACGTCTCCGCCGCCAACGCCGAGAGGAACTCCGCGGCGGGGTGGGTGTCGCCCGATGCGGCGAGGAGCGCGTCGTCGCGCAGGAGCGCGACCCAGTCGGCGAGGAACTCGCGACGAAGGTGTCCGACGAGGGTCTCGCACAGCTCGTCGACCGAGTCGGCCTCGCACAAGCGCGTGGCGGAATCGAGCGCATCGAGGCGGGGGTCCGGGAACGCATCGACCAAGCGGAACTCTTCGACGGAGGTGCCATCGACCTGCTCGATCTCCTTCGCCAAGAGGTCGAGCACGTCGAGGCTCGGGAGGGCGACGGCGAACTCGTCGACCGCGATCCCCTCGGACCGTTCGAGCACGTCGATACCGACGATGTCGCCCCCGACGGCACCGATGCGCGCGGCCACGAGACCGAGCGCACCGGGACGGTCGGGGAGCCACACGCGGACCAGGACGTACGTCCCCTTCTCGCTCACGAGGCCAGGGTACGTGGCGAGGGATTTCGGACGTGTGACGGCGCTGTGAACGTCCAAGGGTCCGCCGAAGCCCGAAGCGAGGCGGGACCGGCTCGTATGCTGCTCGCGGTGGCGACGCCGAAGGAACGTGTGGGCGTGCTGGGTGGGACGTTCGACCCGATTCACGTCGGGCACCTCGTCGCCGCGTCCGATGCCCGGGCTGCGCTCGATCTCGATCGGGTCCTGCTGGTGGTGGCCGGGGACCCGTGGCAGAAGCGCGGCGAGGTCGTCGCCGACGCGCCGGATCGGCTTGCCCTCGTCGAGGCCGCAGTGGCAGAGGTCGACGGGCTCGAGGCGAGTGCCCTGGAGGTCGAGCGCGACGGGGCATCGGTGACCGCCGACACGCTCGAGGCGCTGGCCGCACCTGACCGAGAGCTGTTCCTGCTCCTCGGTGCCGACGCGGTCGCCAACATGGCGACGTGGAGGCGCCTCGACGACACCCGTGAGCTCGCGACCGTCGTCGTGATCGAGCGAGCCGGTGAGCACGCGGTGCCACCCGGCTCGGGCTGGCGGGTGGAGCATCTGGTGATCCCTCGCCTCGACGTGTCGTCGACCGAGGTGCGAGAACGGCTCGAGCGCGGTTTCCCGGTCGCGGGCCTGGTTCCCGCTGCGGTCGTGCGGCTCATCCGCGAGCGCGGCCTCTATGCTTCGAGATCATGAAGATCGGACGCGACCGCTCTTGAGGTCGATCTTCGACGTTCCGGCCTCCCGAGTTCGTTGCTCTGCGGGTTTCTCCGCAGGTCGGTGCGCTTGAGCACCGCAGCATCGGAGGCCACGACACGAGCGCTCGTCGTGGCGGCCGCAGTCTCGGCCAAGAGTGGCCACGACGTCGTCGTGCTCGATGTCGGGCCGATCATCTCGATCATCGAGTGCTTCGTCCTCGCGAGCGCCACGAACACGCGTCAGGTCCGGACGATCGTCGACGAGATCGAGCAGGCTCTGCGAGAGCACGATGACTCCCGGCCGATCAGCATCGAAGGTCGTGACGACGCGACCTGGGTCCTCCTCGACTACGGCGACATCGTCGTGCACGTGTTCCTCGAAGAGACCCGCGCGTTCTACGACCTCGACCGGCTGTGGGCCGACGCGCCGCGCATCCCGTTCGAAGAAC
>JALHSW010000423.1 GCA_022865365.1 Acidimicrobiia bacterium
ACACAGCGGCGATCGCGACCACGAGTCCGAAGACGAGAAAGCCTGCGACGAGTGCCACGGGCGAAGGTTACGACGGGCGTGATCAGCCCAGCCCGTTGGCGGGATCCAGCGATCCACCCACGGAGCCCCAGGGCAGCCAGTTGGTCCCGTCGAACCGACGTGACCACAGCGCGTTGTCGTTCCACCGTGCAACGACCGTCAGCGCGTTGCCGTCGGCGGCCACCGCCGGGTCGGAAGTGAGCAGTCCACCGAGCCCCTGCCATCCGCTCCAACTCCCACCGACGAGCCTCCGGAACCACAGACCGTTGTCGTTGCCGCGGCAGAACACGTACACGCGCCCGGCGCCGTCGGCCACTGCCGCCGGATCCGAGGTCATGGCGCCACCGAGCGCTTGCCAGCCCGACCAGCTCGAACCGTCGAAGTGCTGCACAAAGCAGTCGGCGTTCAGACTTCGGGCGAACACGTAGGCGTGGTTCGCGACCATGGCTGCTGCGAGATCCGAGGTCACGAAACCATCCAGGGGCTGCCATCCGCCCCAGGCGTTCGAGGCGAGCCGGTTTGCGTAGCACCGCCCCTGTCCGCCTCGGCCGATGACCCAGGTAGTGGTGCCGTTGGACGCGAGCGCGGGATCGGAATCGAGCCAGCCACCGAGGGACTGCCACCCCGACCACGACGACCCGTCGTGACCACCCCAGAGGTAGGAGTTGTCGGTACCGCGACCCACGACGACGACCTGTGACCCCACGAGCACGGCGGAGGGATTCGAGGTGAGTGAGCCACCCAGGCTGTCCCAGGCTGACCAGGTGAGGCCGTCGCTCGTCGCCGCGGTCACGAACGTGCGGTCCGGTGCTCGAGCAACCACTCGCATCGCGCCGCCGCCGGTGGCGACCGTCTCGATCGTCGAACCAACGGCCTGTCCGAGGTCAGTGAACGCTCCCCAGGCACCCGCGGCGTATCGCACGTATCCCACGCTGCCGCCGGCGAGACGCGAGAGAGCCGCAACGGTGCCGGCCACCGGGGTGACGGCCGACGCACCCGAACCCATGACCGGGAGCGGGGGTGGGACGGGCGGTGGAGGTGGTGGCGGCGGAGGCGGTGCGGGCGCGTACGGGGCGCAGTCGGTGTAATGGCCCGCGGTCGCATTGTCGACTGCACCCGATGGGCTGCATCCGAGGTCCAGCAGGAACGGGGGCACGCACGTGACCATGCGACACGCGATGACGCCGGTTCCCCCGATCCACTGGTTGCACTGTCCGTAGCGGAAATGATTGCAATACACCTTGCGCGTGTCGCAACCGTTCCCGCACTGACACGGCGGCGGAGCGCCGAAGTCGTTGCAGTCGATGTAGTACCGGGTGCCGTTGCAATAGACGGAGTAGTCGGCCCGCCACCAACCCGATGCGACCGACCCACCGGGACACGCGTTGATCCCGTTGTTGATCACGCAGCAGAACTCGGTGTATCCGTCGCGGCACAAGGCTCCTGGCGGGCAGTCGGTGATCCTCACGAATGGAGCACCGGGCTGGGTGATGAGGGCGCACCCACTCGCGGCCACCGCGGTCCCCACCATGGTCGTCTTCGCGATGA